>NZ_JAKNEQ010000001.1:300000-385153 GCF_022137125.1 Streptococcus mitis
TAGACGGAAGAAAGTTTTGGAAATCGCCGTCCAATCCTTTTTTCTTAGACAAAACATGATATAATAAGTTTGTTTGAAGAAGAGCTCTAGCTCTTAAACTTAGAATAGGAGAAAATTATGCAAGCAGTTGAACATTTTATTAAGCAATTTGTTCCTGAACATTATGATTTATTTTTAGACTTGAGTCGTGAGACCAAGACGTTTTCAGGAAAGGTGACCATCACTAGTCAAGCACAGAGTGACCGTATTTCCCTTCATCAAAAAGACTTGGAAATCGCTTCTGTAGAAGTTTCAGGGGAAGCTCGCCCATTTACAGTTGACCATGACAATGAAGCCCTTCATATTGAACTTGCGGAAGCAGGTCAAGTTGAAGTGGTTATCACTTTCTCAGGAAAAATTACAGACAACATGACAGGGATTTACCCATCTTACTACACAGTTGATGGAGTCAAGAAGGAAGTCTTGTCTACTCAATTTGAGAGTCATTTTGCACGCGAAGCCTTCCCATGTGTGGATGAGCCAGAAGCCAAAGCAACTTTTGACCTCTCTTTACGTTTTGATCAAGCAGAAGGTGAATTGGCCTTGTCTAACATGCCAGAAATCGATGTTGAAAAACGTAAGGAAACAGGTATCTGGAAGTTTGAGACAACACCTCGCATGTCTTCTTACTTATTAGCCTTTGTTGCGGGTGATCTGCAAGGTGTGACTGCTAAAACTAAAAACGGTACTCTTGTAGGTGTTTTCTCAACCAAGGCTCACCCACTATCTAACCTTGATTTCTCATTGGATATCGCTGTTCGCTCCATCGAGTTTTACGAAGATTACTATGGAGTTAAGTATCCGATCCCTCAATCTCTCCATATCGCCCTTCCTGACTTCTCAGCTGGAGCTATGGAAAACTGGGGTCTTGTGACCTACCGTGAAGTTTACTTGGTTGTGGATGAGAACTCTACCTTTGCTAGCCGTCAACAAGTTGCTCTGGTTGTGGCACATGAATTGGCTCACCAATGGTTTGGTAACCTCGTAACTATGAAATGGTGGGATGACCTTTGGCTCAATGAAAGCTTTGCTAACATGATGGAGTACGTCTGTGTGGATGCAATTGAACCAAGCTGGAATATCTTTGAAGATTTCCAAACAGGTGGTGTTCCGTCTGCCTTGAAACGTGATGCGACTGATGGTGTTCAGTCTGTTCACGTCGAAGTTAAACATCCAGATGAAATCAATACGCTCTTTGACGGAGCTATCGTCTATGCCAAAGGAAGTCGCCTCATGCACATGCTTCGCCGTTGGCTAGGTGATGCCGATTTTGCCAAAGGTTTGCATGCTTACTTTGAAAAACATCAGTACAGCAATACAATTGGTCGTGACCTTTGGGATGCTCTTGGTCAAGCGTCTGGACGTGATGTCGCAGCCTTCATGGATTCTTGGTTGGAACAACCTGGTTATCCAGTTCTCAGTGTCAAAGTTGAAAATGATGTCTTGAAGATTACACAAAAACAATTTTTCATCGGTGAGCACGAAGACAAGAATCGCCTCTGGGTAGTGCCACTCAACAGCAACTGGAAAGGATTGCCAGATACACTTGAAACTGAAAGTATAGAAATTCCTGGCTACGCAGCTCTTCTTGCTGAAAACAAAACAGCTCTTCGCCTCAACACTGAAAATACAGCCCACTACATTACAGACTATCAAGGAGACTTGTTAGATGCTGTTCTTGCTGACCTAGTTGAGCTTGATAACACAAGCAAACTGCAGATCGTTCAAGAACGTCGTTTGCTTGCTGAAGCAGGGCACATTTCTTATGCTGACTTGCTCCCAGTCCTTGATAAACTTGCTAAGGAAGAGTCTTACCTTGTGGTTTCAGCTGTTTCTCAAGTGATTTCTGCCCTTGAACGCTTTATCGACGAAGGAACAGAAGCTGAAACAGCCTTCAAAGCACTAGTTGCTAAATTGGCTCGTCACAACTATGACCGTCTTGGTTTTGAAGCTAAAGATGGAGAATCAGACGAGGATGAATTGGTTCGTCAGTTGGCCATTTCTATGATGATTCGCTCAAATGATGCAGAAGCTAGTCAAGTTGCTAGCCAAATCTTCGCAGCTCACAAGGAGAATCTTGCAGGACTTCCAGCAGCTATTCGCTCACAAGTTCTGATCAATGAGATGAAACATCATGAGACTAAAGACTTGTTAGCACTTTATCTTGATACTTATACGCACGCAACAGATGCAGTCTTTAAACGTCAGTTGGCAGCCGCTCTTGCCTACAGTAAAGATGCGGACAATATCCAAACCTTGATTGCTTCTTGGAAGGACAAATTTGTGGTCAAACCACAAGACCTGTCTGCTTGGTACTTCCAGTTCTTAAACCATCAAGCAACTCAGGAAACAGCATGGTCTTGGGCTCGTGAAAATTGGGCTTGGATTAAGGCAGCTCTTGGTGGAGATATGAGCTTTGATAGCTTTGTTATCCTTCCTGCTCACGTATTTAAGACTCAGCAACGCTTGGCAGAGTACAAGGAATTCTTTGAACCGCAACTTTCTGACCTTGCTCTTAGCCGTAATATCGGTATGGGAATCAAGGAAATTGCAGCGCGTGTTGACTTGATTAACCGTGAAAAAACTGCAGTGGAAGCAGTCGTTCTTCAATACGGAAACGCATAAATAAGCCTAAAATAAAAAGAAAACTCAGCTATCTCATGTAAAATGTAGAGAGTTGAGTTTTTTTTAAGGCAAATTTGGTATAATGGTTTTAATAAGGAGGAGTTTCTCATGATAAAAATCTTATTAGTTGAGGATGACCTAGGCCTGTCAAATTCAGTATTTGACTTTTTAGACGATTTTGCGGATGTCATGCAGGTATTTGATGGTGAAGAAGGTCTCTACGAAGCTGAAAGTGGCGTCTATGACTTGATTTTGCTCGATTTAATGTTACCTGAAAAAAATGGCTTTCAAGTCTTGAAAGAATTGCGTGAAAAAGGAATTACGACACCAGTTCTGATCATGACTGCCAAGGAAAGTTTGGATGACAAGGGACATGGATTTGAATTGGGAGCAGATGATTATCTGACCAAACCTTTCTACCTAGAAGAACTCAAAATGCGGATTCAAGCGCTTCTCAAACGTTCAGGTAAATTTAATGAAAACACCTTGACTTATGGAAATATTGTGGTTAATTTGTCAACCAATACTGTTAAAGTCGAAGATACTCCTGTCGAATTGCTAGGTAAAGAGTTTGATTTATTAGTTTATTTCCTTCAAAATCAAAATGTTATTTTGCCTAAGACTCAGATTTTTGATCGTCTATGGGGATTTGATAGTGACACAACGATTTCGGTTGTCGAAGTCTATGTTTCAAAAGTCCGTAAGAAATTAAAAGGAACCACTTTTGCAGAGAATTTGCAAACCTTGCGCAGTGTTGGGTATATTTTAAAAGATGTTCAGTAAACTAAAAAAAACATGGTATGCGGATGACTTTAGTTATTTTATCCGTAACTTTGGTGTATTCACTCTGATTTTCTCTACCATGACTCTGATTATTTTGCAGGTCATGCACTCGAGTCTTTATACTTCGGTGGATGATAAGCTTCATGGACTAAGTGAAAATCCTCAAGCAGTTATTCAGCTTGCTGTAAATAGGGCAACAGAAGAGATTAAAGATTTAGAGAATGCCGCTACAGATACTAGCAAGACTGAGATAAAACCCAATGTCAGTTCCAACACAGAAGTCATTCTTTTTGATAAGAATTTTACCCAGCTCCTTTCTGGAAATCGATTTTTGGGATTGGATAAGATTAAGTTAGAGAAAAAAGAACTAGGACATATCTATCAGATTCAGGTTTTTAATAGCTATGGACAAGAAGAAATCTATCGCATGATCTTGATGGAAACGAATATCAGTTCGGTTTCAACCAATATCAAGTATGCAGCTGTCTTGATTAATACCAGTCAGTTGGAGCAGGCTAGTCAAAAGCATGAGCAATTGATTGTGATTGTGATGGCTAGTTTCTGGATTTTGTCTTTACTTGCCAGTCTCTATCTAGCTAGGGTCAGTGTTCGGCCCCTGCTTGAGAGCATGCAGAAGCAACAGTCCTTTGTGGAAAATGCCAGTCATGAGTTACGAACTCCACTTGCAGTTTTGCAAAATCGTTTAGAGACCCTTTTTCGTAAGCCAGAAGCAACCATTATGGATGTGAGCGAAAGCATTGCGTCTAGTTTGGAAGAAGTCCGAAATATGCGTTTTTTGACGACAAACTTGCTGAACTTAGCTCGTAGAGATGATGGGATTAAGCCGGAACTTGCAGAAGTTCCAACCAGTTTTTTCAATACGACTTTCACAAACTATGAGATGATTGCTTCTGAAAATGACCGTGTCTTTCGTTTTGAAAATCGGATCCATCGAACGATTGTCACGGATCAACTTCTTTTGAAACAACTGATGACCATCTTATTTGATAATGCCATCAAATATACTGAGGAGGATGGTGAAATTGATTTTATGATTTCAGCGACTGATCGTAATCTGTATTTACTTGTTTCTGACAATGGAGTCGGTATTTCCGCAGAAGATAAGAAGAAAATATTTGACCGCTTTTATCGAGTGGACAAGGCTAGAACCCGCCAAAAAGGTGGTTTTGGTTTAGGTTTATCCCTAGCCAAGCAAATTGTAGATGCCCTAAAAGGAACCATTACTGTTAAAGATAATAAACCAAAGGGAACAATCTTTGAAGTGAAGGTAGCCATCCACACACCATCTAAAAAGAAAAAATAAAAATATCGCTCCAGTTGGGGCGATATTTTGGATTTATCTTCTACGTTTTCGTTTGATAATAGACCGTTGAACTTTTAAAACAAGTAAGCTGGCTCCGATTGCTGCGGCAAATGCAAGAGCAGTTGATAATTTTAATGCTAAAAAGATAAAACTAAAGATAGCAATACAGATACAAAAAACAGCGATATTAACAAAAAATAGGATTTCCTTGAGATTGGCATCAGATTGTGCTTCAGGTGTATAATCTTGATAGCGAGGAACCTGCTGGCTTAATTCTTCTTGATAGTCTACCTCATAGGATTGTAATTTTCTTACGGGCATTATTCTCTCCTTAACAGTACATACCTATTTTATCATTTTTTCAGCAGAGAATTATTACAGAAAGGTTACAATAAGAATAAAGTCCCTTTTCATTTTTAAAGAATGGCTGATTTTCCAGAAATGTGGTATAATTTTTCTTATGGAAAAGATTATCATTACAGCAACTGCTGAAAGTATTGAACAAGTTAAACAACTGCTCGAAGCTGGCGTAGACCGTATCTATGTCGGTGAGAAAGATTTTGGCCTTCGTCTGCCAACGACCTTTAGTTATGACCAATTGCGTGAAATCGCTAAGTTGGTTCATGATGCTGGTAAGGAATTGATCGTTGCGGTTAATGCTCTCATGCACCAAGACATGATGGATCGTATCAAGCCATTCCTTGATTTCTTGGAAGAAATCAAGACAGACTACATTACGATTGGGGATGCAGGTGTCTTTTACGTTGTCAACCGCGATGGTTATTCCTTTAAGACCATCTATGATGCTTCAACTATGGTGACAAGCAGTCGCCAGATTAACTTCTGGGGACAAAAGGCTGGCGCATCTGAGGCTGTTTTGGCGCGTGAAATTCCATCTGCTGAACTCTTCAAAATGCCAGAGATTTTGGAAATTCCTGCTGAAGTTTTGGTTTACGGAGCTAGCGTTATCCATCATTCTAAACGTCCGCTCTTGCAAAATTACTATAACTTTACGCACATAGATGATGAAAAGACGCGCAAGCGTGACCTCTTCTTGGCTGAGCCAAGTGACCCAGAGAGTCACTATTCCATTTTTGAAGACAATCATGGAACCCACATTTTTGCCAACAATGACCTTGATTTGATGACAAAATTGACAGAATTGGTAGAGCATGGTTTTACTCACTGGAAATTAGAAGGTCTCTATACACCTGGTCAGAACTTTGTTGAGATTGCAAAACTCTTTATCCAAGCGCGTAGCTTGATTCAAGAGGGCAACTTTAGCCATGACCAAGCCTTCTTGCTGGATGAAGAAGTGCGTAAACTTCACCCTAAAAACCGTTTCCTTGATACAGGATTCTATGATTACGATCCTGATATGGTTAAATAAAGTAAATGGATAGTTGAGAGAAGGAAGATGCAAACATTTCTTCTCTCAATTTTTCTTATTCTCCAATATTTTCAAAAAATCAGAAGGCTAGGATGCTCTGTTTGCTGGGATTTTTAATACAAGTAATCTTCTCGAGTTTGAAAATTATCCTATGTTTGCAGGTGCCAAATGGCCCTTTTTTTGGTATAATTTTTTATAATGAAAACGATTGGTAATCGCTATGTTGTGGTTGATTTAGAGGCAACTAGCACAGGTAGTAAGGCTAAAATTATCCAAGTGGGAATTGTTGTGATTGAGGATGGAAAAATCGTTGATCACTATACGACGGATGTCAATCCACATGAACCCTTGGATGCTCATATCAAAGAACTGACAGGATTGACAGATCAACGTCTGACGCAAGCACCTGATTTTTCGCAAGTTGCTAGAAAAATCTTTGACTTGGTAGAGGATGGGATTTTTGTAGCCCATAATGTTCAGTTTGATGCCAATCTCTTGGCGGAAAATTTATTTTTTGAAGGCTATGAACTAAAAAATCCTCGTGTTGACACGGTCGAATTGGCTCAGGTCTTTTTCCCTGAACTGGAAAAATATAGTTTGCCGATATTGTGTCGAGAATTAGGAATTCCTCTTAAACACGCTCACACAGCCCTTTCAGATGCCCAAGCTACTGCGGAATTACTCTTATTTCTACGGGAAAAGATGGCCCAGCTTCCTAAAGGTCTCTTGGAACGCTTGCTGGAAATGGCTGACGCCCTCCTATACGAGTCCTACCTGGTTATTGAAGAAATTTATCGAAACAAATCTATCCTGAGTTCACCAGACTTGGTCGAAGTTCAAGGACTGTATTTCAAGAAAACTGGAGCTCCCCTGGAGCCACGAAAACTATCCCAAGATTTTTCTAAAAATATTTCTCTGTTAAATCTTGAAGTGAGGGAGGAGCAAGAAAGTTTTGCTAGAGAGGTTGGCTTGCTATTGAAAGATGAGCCTGTCTCATTAATTCAAGCACCGACAGGGATTGGGAAAACCTATGGCTATCTCTTATCCGCTTTATCTCAAGCCAAAGAGCGTCAAATTGTTCTTAGTGTTCCGACAAAGATTCTTCAAAATCAGATCATGGAAGAAGAAGGTAAACGTCTTAAGGATGTGTTCCATATAGATATTCATAGTTTAAAGGGACCACACAATTATCTGAAGTTGGATGCCTTTTATCGTTCCTTGCAGGAAAATGATGAAAATCGCTTATTTAGACGCTTTAAAATGCAACTCTTGGTCTGGCTGACTGAGACAGAGACAGGAGATTTTGATGAAATTGGTCAACTCTACCGTTACCAACATTTTCTAACAGATCTTCGTCATGACGGGAATTTATCATCTCAAAGCTTATTTGTGACGGAAGATTTTTGGAAACGTAGTCAAGAAAGGGCACAAACATGCAAGCTTTTAGTGACCAATCATGCCTATCTTGTAACCAGACTGGAAGATAATCCTGAATTTGTCAGCGACCGTTTATTGATTATTGATGAAGTTCAAAAGATATTGTTGGCTCTAGAAAATCTGCTTCAAGAGACCTACGATATCCAGTCTATTATCGATTTGCTTGATAAGGCTTTAGTAGGAGAAGAAAACAGGATTCAACAACGAATATTAGAAAGTATTCGCTTTGAGTGCTTCTACTTGATAGAACAATTTCAGTCTGGAAAATCTAGGAAAAATATCTTAGATTCTCTTGCCAATCTCCACCAGTATTTTTCAGAATTAGAGGTAGAAGGCTTTGAGGAGCTGGTTCGCTATTTTACAGCTGACCGAGACTACTGGCTTGAAGCAATTGAAACGAGTCAAAAGAAAATTCAAATTTCTTCTACGAAATCAGGACGTATTCTCCTATCTTCTTTAGTACCTAATTCATGTCAAGTCTTGGGAGTATCGGCTACTCTTGAGATTAGTCAGAGAGTTTCTTTGGCAGACCTTTTGGGTTATCCTGAAGCTAAATTTGTCAAGGTTGAAGCTCATAAAAAACAGGATCAAGAAGTGGTCTTGGTCAAAGATTTTCCCCTGGTAACAGAAACATCCTTAGAAGTTTATGCTCAAGAGGTAGCTGATCTGCTGATGGATGTTCAAGATTTCCAGCAACCGATTTTAGTTCTCTTTACTGCTAAAGACATGCTTCTAGCAGTATCGGATTTACTTCCAGTTAGCCACTTGGCCCAGTATAAAAATGGGGATGTTCATCAGCTTAAGAAACGCTTTGAAAAAGGTGAACAACAAATCCTGCTAGGTGCAGCAAGTTTCTGGGAGGGAGTTGATTTTTCAAGTCATCCTTTTGTGATTCAAGTTGTACCAAGACTACCTTTCCAAAATCCTCAAGAACCCTTGACGAAAAAGATCAATCAGGAACTGAATCAGGAAGGGAAAAATGCCTTTTATGATTATCAGTTGCCAATGGCCATTATTCGTTTAAAGCAAGCTTTGGGAAGAAGTATGAGACGCGAACACCAACGTTCCTTAACTCTTATTTTGGATAGGAGAATTGTCGGAAAGCGATATGGCAAACAAATTGTGACTTCTCTAGCAAAAGAAGCGACCGTTAAAACCGTCTCTCGATCCGAAGTTGATGAGGCTATTGATAAATTTTTAAATGAACTTTGATAAATAATATTGTATGAAAGTATAAGGTTAGTATATATGAAACGTTCTCTCGACTCTAGAGTCGATTATAGTTTGCTCTTGCCAGTATTTTTTCTACTGGTTATTGGCGTGGTGGCTATTTATATAGCTGTTAGTCATGATTATCCAAACAATATTTTGCCCATTTTAGGGCAGCAGGTCGCCTGGATCGCCATGGGACTTGTGATTGGTTTTATCGTCATGCTCTTTAATACAGAATTTCTTTGGAAAGTGACCCCCTTTCTATATATGTTAGGCTTGGGACTTATGGTTTTACCGATTGTCTTTTATAATCCAAGCTTAGTTGCATCAACGGGTGCCAAAAACTGGGTATCGGTAAATGGTGTTACCTTGTTCCAACCGTCAGAATTTATGAAGATATCCTATATCCTCATGTTGGCTCGTGTGATTGTCCAGTTTACCAAAAAACATAAGGAATGGAGACGCACAGTTCCGCTGGACTTCTTGTTGATTTTCTGGATGATTCTCTTTACCATTCCAGTCCTAGTTCTTTTGGCACTTCAAAGTGACTTGGGGACGGCCTTAGTTTTTGTGGCTATTTTCTCAGGAATCGTTTTATTATCGGGCGTTTCTTGGAAAATTATTATCCCAGTATTTGTGACTGCTGTAACAGGAATTGCTGGTTTTCTAGCCATCTTTATCAGCAAGGACGGTCGGGCTTTTCTCCATCAACTGGGCATGCCGACCTACCAAATTAATCGTATCTTGGCTTGGCTTAATCCATTTGACTTTGCCCAAACAACCACTTACCAACAGGCTCAAGGACAGATTGCCATTGGAAGCGGTGGCTTATTTGGTCAAGGATTTAATGCTTCGAATCTGCTTATTCCAGTTAGAGAGTCGGATATGATTTTCACGGTCATTGCAGAAGATTTTGGCTTTATTGGCTCTGTCCTTGTTATCGCCCTTTATCTCATGCTGATTTACCGTATGTTGAAGATTACTCTTAGATCAAATAACCAGTTCTACACCTATATTTCCACAGGTTTGATTATGATGTTGCTCTTCCATATCTTTGAGAATATCGGTGCCGTGACAGGTTTGCTTCCTTTGACGGGTATTCCCTTGCCTTTTATTTCTCAAGGGGGATCGGCTATTATCAGTAATCTGATTGGTGTGGGCTTACTTTTATCTATGAGTTACCAGACCAATCTAGCTGAAGAAAAGAGCGGAAAAGTCCCATTCAAGCGGAAAAAGGTTGTATTAAAACAAATCAAATAAGGAGAAAATCATGGTAAAAGTAGCAGTTATGTTGGCTCAGGGCTTTGAAGAAATTGAAGCTTTGACAGTTGTGGATGTTTTGCGTCGGGCAAATATCACTTGTGATATGGTTGGGTTTGAAGAGCAAGTGACTGGTTCGCATGCAATCCAAGTCAGAGCAGATCGTGTCTTTGATGGTGATTTATCAGACTATGATATGGTTGTTCTTCCTGGCGGCATGCCTGGTTCTGCACATTTGCGCGATAATCAGGCCTTGATTCAAGAGTTGCAAAGCTTCGAGCAAGAAGGAAAAAAACTAGCAGCCATTTGTGCTGCGCCAATTGCCCTCAATCAAGCAGGGCTATTGAAAAACAAGCAGTACACTTGTTATGATGGTGTTCAAGAGCAAATTTTTGATGGTCACTACGTCAAGGAAACAGTAGTGGTAGATGGTCAATTGACAACCAGTCGAGGCCCCTCAACAGCCCTTGCCTTTGCCTACGAGTTGGTGGAGCAATTAGGAGGATATGCAGAGACTTTACGAACAGGAATGCTCTATCGAGATGTCTTTGGTAAAAATCAGTAAAACGGGAGTTAAACTCTCGTTTTTTTATGTGGAAAACTCAGGGAAATCATCGCTTTTTTCATAAAAAAATGCTATAATGAAGGGTATGAAATATCACGATTATATCTGGGATTTAGGTGGAACTTTACTGGATAATTACGAAACTTCAACAGCTGCATTTGTTGAAACATTGGCATTGTATGGCATCACACAAGACCATGACAGTGTCTATCAGGCTTTAAAGGTTTCTACTGATTTTGCGATTGAGACATTCGCTCCCAACTTAGAGAATTTTTTAGAAAAATATAAGGAAAATGAAGCCAGAGAGCTTGAACATCCGATTTTGTTTGATGGAGTTTCTGATTTATTGAAAGATATCTCCAATCAAGGTGGCCGTCATTTTTTGGTTTCTCATCGAAATGATCAGGTCTTGGAAATTTTAGAAAAAACCTCTATAGCAGCTTATTTTACAGAAGTGGTGACTTCTAACTCAGGCTTTAAGAGAAAACCAGATCCTGAATCCATGATTTATTTAAGAGAAAAATATCAAATTAGTTCAGGCCTTGTCATTGGTGATCGACCGATTGATATCGAAGCCGGGCAAGCTGCAGGACTAGCTACCCACTTGTTTACCAGTATCGTGAATTTAAGACAAGTATTAGACATGTAAGAAAAAGGAATAAGATGACAGAAGAAATCAAAAATCTGCAGGCACAAGATTATGATGCCAGTCAAATTCAAGTTTTAGAGGGCTTAGAGGCTGTTCGTATGCGTCCAGGGATGTATATCGGGTCAACTTCAAAAGAAGGTCTACACCATCTAGTCTGGGAAATTGTTGATAACTCAATTGACGAGGCCTTGGCAGGATTTGCTAGCCATATTCAAGTCTTTATTGAGCCAGATAATTCGATTACAGTTGTTGATGATGGACGTGGTATCCCAGTCGATATTCAGGAAAAAACAGGTCGACCTGCCGTTGAGACTGTCTTTACTGTTCTTCACGCTGGAGGAAAGTTTGGCGGTGGCGGATATAAGGTCTCAGGTGGTCTTCACGGAGTGGGGTCCTCAGTTGTTAACGCCCTTTCAACTCAATTAGATGTTCATGTCCACAAAAATGGTAAGATTCATTACCAAGAATACCGTCGTGGTCATGTTGTCGCAGACCTTGAGGTGGTTGGAGATACGGATAAAACTGGAACAACAGTTCACTTTATACCGGATCCAGAAATTTTCACTGAAACAACAACTTTTGATTTTGATAAATTAAATAAACGGATTCAAGAGTTGGCCTTTCTAAATCGTGGTCTTCAAATCTCCATCACAGATAAGCGTGAGGGGCTAGAACAAACTAAGCATTACCACTATGAAGGTGGGATTGCTAGCTACGTTGAATATATCAACGAGAACAAGGATGTTATCTTTGATACACCAATTTACACAGATGGTGAAATGGATGATATCACGGTTGAAGTAGCCATGCAGTACACAACGGGTTACCATGAAAATGTCATGAGTTTCGCCAATAATATTCATACCCATGAAGGTGGAACGCATGAACAAGGTTTCCGTACAGCCTTGACACGTGTTATCAACGATTATGCTCGTAAAAATAAGTTACTGAAAGACAATGAAGACAACCTAACAGGGGAAGATGTTCGTGAAGGATTAACTGCTGTTATCTCAGTTAAACACCCAAATCCACAGTTTGAAGGACAAACCAAGACCAAATTGGGAAATAGCGAAGTGGTCAAGATTACCAATCGTCTCTTCAGCGATGCCTTCTCTGATTTCCTTATGGAGAATCCTCAAATTGCAAAACGCATTGTAGAAAAAGGAATTCTAGCTGCTAAGGCTCGTGTGGCTGCCAAGCGTGCGCGAGAAGTCACTCGTAAAAAATCTGGTTTGGAAATTTCCAACCTTCCAGGGAAACTAGCAGACTGTTCTTCTAACAATCCTGCGGAAACAGAACTCTTCATCGTCGAAGGAGACTCAGCTGGTGGATCAGCAAAATCTGGTCGTAACCGTGAATTTCAGGCAATTCTTCCAATCCGCGGTAAGATTTTGAACGTTGAAAAGGCAAGTATGGATAAGATTCTAGCTAACGAAGAAATTCGTAGTCTTTTCACAGCGATGGGAACAGGATTTGGTGCAGAATTTGATGTTTCAAAAGCTCGTTACCAAAAACTTGTTTTGATGACCGATGCCGATGTCGATGGAGCCCACATTCGTACTCTTCTTTTAACCTTGATTTATCGTTATATGAAACCAATCCTAGAAGCTGGTTATGTTTATATCGCCCAACCTCCAATCTATGGTGTCAAGGTTGGAAGCGAGATTAAAGAATATATCCAGCCAGGAGCAGACCAAGAAATTAAACTCCAAGAAGCCTTAGCCCGCCACAGTGAAGGTCGTGCCAAACCAACTATTCAGAGGTATAAAGGTCTTGGTGAAATGGACGATCATCAGTTATGGGAAACAACCATGGATCCCGAGCATCGCTTGATGGCTAGAGTTTCTGTGGATGATGCTGCAGAAGCAGATAAAATCTTTGATATGTTGATGGGGGATCGAGTAGAGCCTCGTCGTGAATTTATCGAAGAAAATGCCGTCTATAGTACACTTGATGTCTAAAAAATCGGGAGAAGTAGTTCCCTTGGTCTAAAAAATATGATATAATCATTACGATTGTTTCAAGTAAAAAAGGAGTTTAATATGTCTGATAGTCTAGTAGTATATCTTATAATTGCAATTGCAATTATATTGCTGATTTCATATGCTATAGCAATTTATGTACGGAAACGCAATGAAAGTAAATTAGCAATTTTAGAAGAGAAAAAAGAAGAGCTGTACAATCTTCCAGTTAATGATGAAGTTGAAGCTGTAAAAAATATGCACTTGATTGGACAAAGTCAAGTGACTTTCCGTGAATGGAACCAAAAATGGGTTGACCTATCTCTTAACTCTTTTGCCGATATCGAAAATAATCTTTTCGAGGCAGAAGGTTATAACAATTCATTCCGTTTTTTCAAGGCTAGTCATCAAATTGACCAAATCGAGAGCCAAATTACCTTGATTGAAGAAGATATTGCGGCAATTCGCAATGCCTTGGCTGATTTGGAGAAACAAGAGTCTAAAAATAGTGGACGTGTTCTTCATACCTTGGACTTGTTTGAAGAGTTGCAACACCGAGTGGCTGATCATTCTGAAGAATATGGCCAAGGTTTATCTGAAATCGAAAAACAATTGGAAAATATCCAATCAGAGTTTTCTCAGTTTGTTACTTTGAACACTTCAGGTGACCCAGTAGAAGCTGCTGTGATTTTGGATAATGCTGAAAATCATATCTTGGCTTTGAGTCACATTGTTGACCGCCTGCCAGCGATTGTAAAAACATTATCTAAAGAGCTACCTGATCAATTGGAAGATTTGGAGGATGGTTACCGTAAGCTTTTAGATGCTAACTATCATTTTGCTGAAACGGATATTGAATCTCGCTTCCAATTGCTTTATGAATCTTTGAAGAAAAACCACGAAAATATTGCACAATTAGAGTTGGATAATGCTGAGTATGAAAATACTCAAGTTCAAGAAGAAATCAATTCACTCTATGATATCTTTACACGAGAAATCGCTGCTCAAAAAGTAGTAGAAGGCTTAGTTGCAACTCTTCCTACATATTTGAAACACATGAAAGATAGTAATGCTGTTTTAGTGGAAGATATTCAACGATTGAGTAACAATTACCTACTATCTGAAACGGATGTTAGTCATGTTCATAGATTACAAGCTGAGTTAGAATCTTTAGAAGAATCTGTATTGGAACTAACTTCTGAACAAGAGGAACATTCTGAACCTTATTCATTCCTTGAAGAACGTTTGGAAAACTTACAAGCTACTTTGAAGGAAATTGAAGATGAACAAGTTGAGGTTAGTCAACGTCTTGCTCAGATTGAAAAAGATGATATCAATGCTCGCCAGAAGGCAAATGTTTATGTTAATCGTCTTCACACAATTAAGAGATATATGGAAAAACGCAATCTTCCAGGTATTCCTCAGAATTTCTTACAGTTGTTCTTTACAGCAAGTAACCATACTGAAGAGTTGATGGCTGAACTAGAAGAAGCTCGGGTCAATATAGAAGCTGTGAACCGGATGCTTGAAATTGCAACAAATGATATAGAAGCACTTGAAGAAGAAACCTATAATATTGTTCAATATGCAACGTTGACAGAACAATTGCTACAGTATTCGAACCGTTACCGCTCATTTGATGAACGAATTCAAGAAGCCTTTAATGAATCATTAGAAATTTTTGAAAAAGAATTTGATTATCATGCTTCATTTGATAAGATTTCGCAAGCTTTGGAAGTTGCAGAACCAGGTGTAACCAACCGTTTTGTCACTTCATACGAAAAAACACGTGAGACGATTCGTTTCTAACATAATAAAAAAGATTTGGTTCTGTGGTAAGCAGCACCAAATCTTTTTTATTTATTTATTGTTTTTAAAAATGCCCAGTTACCAATTGATTTTGATCCGTATTCTAGATCCATAAAGTCCAGTAATACATAATCGTTTTTTTCGTAGAATGAGACATTTCTAGCTGTACTAGTTATGAGTCCCAAGTGTTTACAGCCTTTTGATTTGACATAAGGTTCAATCCCTTGTGTCAGAAAAGTACTGCCTATTCCCTGCCCCTTACTTTCTATATTGACAGCTAAGGCCATCAAATACCAATCAAACTCTCCAGATTTTTCTAAATGCTTTTTGGAACGTTTTACAAAGTCAAAGTATTTAAGGAGATTTTGTGGTCGAATGTAGCGAAAAATGTTTGTTCCTCCATTTCGTAGATAGGATAGTATACAGAAATCTTTTTGTTGCAAAAGGGCGACTGCAAGTAAGTCTCCATCCTGTTCCGCAATTAAACAGTTTCCCTTCTTAATATAGACTCTAGTAAGCAGAATTTGCAACGTTTCTACAAAAGCAGGATAGGAGTCAGGTTTCTTCAAATCATCAGTTATAATCGTTAAAAAGGGATAGTCAAGAAAGGAATTGGCTAATAATTTTCCAATTTTTTCGCTTTCTTCAATTCTTGCCTCTCTATATATGATGTCTCCCATGTTTGTCTCCTTAATTATCTACAAAATCTTGTATGACAAGATTTTATAGATAAAAAATTGGAGATGATTTAAAAAGCTAAATAAACCTAATTTTGTTCCATAAGGTTCAAAGCACTTTCTAATCTCTCCAAGATTTTATTTGGTCGGAATTGAAATTCCAATTAATTTTTCTGAATAGAGGGTTTTGATATTGGCCTCATCAATAGAGTCCTTATCAATTTTACGTTTCAAGAAAAATTCTTGAATAGCTTCGATTTCAGGTTCTCGAATAGCGCGGTGTTTGTTTGAGATGAGGATTTCATAGTGAAGCGGAGCTTGGGTAAAAATAACATCGGTATTCCCTGCAGAATAGACCTCAACAAGGGTTGCGTCTGTACTTTCTAGCTGGCTTTTAACAAGTTGCGAGTGTGAGTTTGTCGTATTGATTAGCTTCATAACATTTCCTCCGATTTTCTAATTCTATTATAGCACTTTTTGAATAAAGTGGCTGGATTTAGTCAATCTTATGCTGTTTTTTCCATGATTGGATTGCCCATTTATGGCTACCACGTTTGAGATTTTCAATAGCTTCATCAATAGGGAACCAGGCAATATGATTAAAGTCTTCTAGTGGCTTTTGCACTTCTTTGAAAGAAGTTGCTTCATAGAGGTAGGCAGGATTGTAGTAGTAGGTGTCACGATGACGAGAGTAGAAATATTCGTCAGCTTGTCCGTAATAGGCACCAATTTCAGCTGTGAAGCCAAGCTCTTCAATCAATTCACGTTTTAGGGCTTCTTGATGATTTTCACCTGCTTCAATTTCACCACCAGGTAAGAACCAAGCGCCATTGGGTGCTTGAACAAGAACAATTTGTTTTTGTTCAGCATCAGGTATAACTGCATATACGCCATAGCGTGAAACATAGTCTGTATTCGCTTTTTTTTCTCCGAAAGTTGGGTTTGCCATTGCATTTTCCTCATTATCTATTATCTTTATTATTATCTTAATGGACAAAGGCCTAGCTGTCAAGAATTTATAGTTATTTTAGTAAAAAGGAGCAGAAAATTTTCATTTTCTACTCCTTTTCTATAGGATTTATACTTCTTTTTCAGAAGTCTTTACTTCAGCTTTTTTGGCAGATTTGATTTGAATGTTGCCCTTGCTGGTCATAACTGCCTTTAGGTCTTTTTCGCTTGGATTTTCAAGGTAGTAGTCAGTGATTGCGTCCTCAATATAGTCTTGAATAGTACGACGAAGTGGGCGTGCTCCCATTTTTGGATCATAACCGAGGTCAACTAATTTTTCCTTGACCTTTTCAGTTACATCTAAATGAATGTTGTTGCTAGAAAGGCGCTTGTTAACGTCTGCTAGCATAAGCTCGACAATCTGAAGGAGGTTGTCCTTGCTGAGAGCCTTAAATTCGATAATACCATCAAAACGGTTCATAAACTCTGGGCTAAAGAAGTTACCGAGTTCACCGAGAACAGAATTGGTACGTCCTTCGCGAGCTGCCCCAAATCCAACGCTGGCTTCGGCTTTTCCAGTCCCAGCATTTGAAGTCATGATGATGATGGCGTCCTTGAAGCTAACGGTACGTCCTTGCCCATCTGTCAAACGACCATCGTCTAAGACCTGGAGGAACATATGCATGACATCTGGATGAGCTTTCTCTACTTCATCTAAGAGAATAAGAGAGTAGGGATTGCGGCGGATTTTTTCAGTTAATTGCCCAGCCTCATCGTAGCCAACATAACCTGGAGGGGCGCCGACCAACTTAGCCACGCTGTGTTTTTCCATGTATTCGCTCATGTCAAAGCGTATCATGCTGTCAGCAGAACCAAAAAGTTCAATGGCTAGTTGTTTGGAAAGTTCTGTCTTACCGACACCAGTTGGCCCGACAAAGAGGAAGCTTCCAATTGGACGGTTAGGAGTACCGAGACCGACACGATTCCGGCGAATAGCCTTGGCAATCTTATCGACAGCATCGTCTTGTCCAATAACATGCGACTTGAGATCTTCGGCTAGATGGATGAGTTGAGATTGTTCTTTCTCTTTCAAATCGCCAACAGGGATATTGGTTTTCTGCTCGATAATATGCTCAATGGTTTTTTCACTGATGATAGGAGTATCTTGGTCTGTGACCTTTTTCTTTTGCATTTCCTTATACTTGGCAATCTGGTCACGGAAGTAGGCGGCCTTCTCAAAATCTTCTTCTCGTGTAGCTTGAGATTTGAGATTTTCAGCCTCAATCAAGCGCTGATCTATCACTTTAGGATCGACAAAATTCAAGGTCAAGTTCATCTTAGAACCAGCTTCATCTAGGAGGTCAATGGCCTTGTCAGGTAAGAAGCGATCTTGGATGTAACGATTGGAAAGAGTTGCAGCTGCTTCGATAGCAGCATCGGTATATTGAACGTGGTGGTAGTCTTCGTATTTCTTTTGAATCCCTTTGAGGATAGTGATTGTTTCTTCCACTGTTGGTTCATCGACCTTAACAGGCTGCATACGACGTTCTAGGGCAGCATCCTTTTCAATGATACGGTATTCATTGAGGGTAGTAGCACCGACCAGTTGCAGTTCCCCACGAGCAAGGGCGGGCTTGAGGATATTTCCTGCATCCATATTGCCATCGCCCGCAGAACCAGCACCGACAATTTCATGGATTTCATCGATAAAGAGGATGATGTCCTCACGTTTGCGAATTTCTTCCATGAGTTTTTGCATGCGTTCTTCAAATTGTCCACGGATACCCGTTCCTTGAACTAGGCTAACCACATCCAGACGGATGACTTGTTTGCCTTGTAGTTTATGGGGAACATCTCCATCAACTATTTTCTGAGCTAGACCTTCGACAACGGCAGTTTTTCCGACACCTGGTTCACCGATAAGAACAGGATTATTCTTGGTTCTGCGATTGAGAATTTCTATGACACGGATAATCTCATCGTCGCGGCCAATAACGGGGTCAATATCTCCACGACGGGCAATTTCAGTTACGTTGATACCAAATTCTTCCAGCAGGCCTTTTTCTTGGCTTGGTGGAGGAGTTTGAGCAGGTCCACGATTTTGGGAACCATAACCGCCATTTCCACCGTAACCTCCACCTGATTGGGTTGGGGGAGTCGGAGGAGTATTGTTAGAAGGCCTGAAATTGTTTAGGTCATTGAAGAAATCACCAAAGGGATCAAAGTCACGATTGTTCAGATCCGTAATACCTTTAAAGAGGCTATTGTTAGGATCTGTCTTGATAATCTTATAGCAGTTTTGACAGAGGTCAATTTGTTTTTGCTTTCCATTGAGATTGGTATAAAGATGAATCGTTGAGTCATTGATTTTACAGTTTTGACAAAGCATACATCTACCTCATTTCTTTATTTAGCCTGACCTGTTTAATGGTCAAAAATAGTCAAATTTCTATACTCTCATTATAACAGGATTGGGGTGTAAAGCAAGTAAAAAGATTGCAGCTTTGAGAAGTTGTTACAATGAAAATTTTTGTGAGTTTAGACTATAAAAAAATCCTATTTGTGAGACAAAAAGGATTTTGGTTAGACATGCAGGGTGTAATCCCAGCTTGTTTTGTATTAGTAAAGGAGTTCGTAAATCTCCATTGCAATCAAGTCAATGCTGTCAAACGTATAAGTTTCGCGAGCTTCGACATCACGAAGGGTAAAGATTGAGCCGTTTTCTTCGTCGTGGCTGTATGCAACTTCTGCAACAACAACTCCTTCGCGTTCAAAATTACGTTTTAAATTTCCGCCGTCTTTTGCCATTGCTTCAAGGCGGTTGATGATTCTAACCAAATGTGATTCCATTTTGATTCTCCTTCATTTCTTATCGTTACTATTTTACCATAAAGGAGGCCAACTTGCCTAGAAAAAACTAAGATTTCTCGCTAATTCTACCATCTTAAAGATTTTTTGAATAAATTAGACAAAAGATTTGAATTTTAATTCAGTGCATGTTATAATCATACAGTATTCTATTTTAGAAAGCAGTGTGACTATGAATTTTTCTTTTTTACCAAAGTATTTACCTTATTTTAACTACGGGGCTGTCGTGACGGTTCTCATTTCTATCTGTGTGGTCTTTTTAGGAACCATTCTGGGTGTTGTCTTGGCTTTTGGGCAACGTTCAAAGTTTAAACCGCTTGTCTGGCTCGCCAACTTGTACGTTTGGATTTTCCGTGGGACACCGATGATGGTTCAGATTATGATTGCCTTTGCTCTTATGCATATCAATGCTCCGACTATTCAGGTTGGGATTTTAGGTGTTGACCTTTCTCGTCTGATTCCAGGGATTTTGATTATTTCTATGAACAGTGGTGCTTATGTTTCTGAGACTGTTCGGGCTGGGATTAATGCGGTTCCTAAGGGGCAGTTAGAGGCGGCCTATTCTTTAGGGATTCGTCCTAAAAATGCGATGCGCTATGTGATTTTGCCACAAGCTATCAAAAATATTTTGCCAGCATTGGGGAACGAATTTATCACTATTATCAAGGATAGTTCCCTCTTATCAGCTATCGGTGTTATGGAGTTGTGGAATGGAGCTACAACAGTTTCTACAACAACCTATCTACCTTTAACACCACTTTTATTTGCAGCCTTTTACTACTTGATTATGACCTCTATTTTGACAGTAGCCTTGAAAGCTTTTGAAAAACGAATGGAACAAGGAGATAAAAAATAATGACAGAGACCTTGATAAAAATTGAAAATTTACATAAATCTTTTGGAAAGAATGAAGTATTGAAGGGCATCAACCTCGAGATTAAAAGAGGAGAAGTTGTCGTTATCATTGGTCCTTCAGGAAGCGGAAAATCTACCTTGCTTCGTTCTATGAATTTGTTGGAAGAAGCAACAAAAGGGAAGGTTATCTTTGAGGGAGTTGATATTACGGACAAGAAGAATGACCTGTTTGCCATGCGTGAGAAGATGGGCATGGTTTTCCAACAATTTAATCTCTTTCCTAATATGACTGTGATGGAAAATATTACCTTGTCTCCTATCAAGACCAAAGGTGAAAGTAAGGAAGTTGCAGAGAAGAGAGCTAAGGAGCTTTTGGAAAAAGTTGGCTTACCAGATAAGGCAACTGCTTATCCACAGAGTTTGTCAGGTGGCCAGCAACAGCGGATTGCTATTGCGCGTGGCTTAGCTATGGAACCAGATGTTTTGCTCTTTGACGAGCCAACTTCAGCCCTGGACCCTGAAATGGTAGGTGAAGTGTTGGCTGTTATGCAAGACCTAGCCAAGTCAGGAATGACCATGGTTATCGTAACACATGAGATGGGATTTGCTCGTGAGGTGGCAGACCGTGTCATCTTTATGGCAGACGGTGTGGTTGTTGAAGACGGAACACCTGAACAGATTTTTGAACAAACTCAAGAACAACGGACTAAAGACTTCTTGAGTAAGGTTTTATAAGTTAGCTTTGTTTAGCTATTTGTAGCCAACTTTACATATAAAATATAGATTAATGAAAAGCTCGAACCGAGCTTTTTCTTATAGTTTGAAACTATAAGGTTGCCTAAGAAAGAAGTGTTAGAGGGGACCAACAGTTTTTGGTATAATGGAAGATATTTGAAAGAAAAGAGAAGTGATATGACACAGATTATTGATGGGAAGGCTCTAGCAGCTAAGTTACAAGGACAACTGGCTGAAAAGACTGAAAGATTAAAGGAAGAAACGGGGCTATTACCTGGTTTGGTAGTGATTTTGGTTGGGGACAATCCTGCCAGCCAAGTCTACGTTCGTAACAAGGAGAGGTCAGCCCTTGCGGCTGGTTTCCGTAGTGAAGTTGTGCGAGTTCCAGAGACCATTACTCAAGCGGAATTGTTAGACTTGATTGCCAAATACAATCAAGATCCAGCTTGGCATGGAATTTTGGTCCAGTTACCATTACCAAAACATATTGACGAAGAGGCAGTTTTATTAGCTATTGATCCTGAAAAGGACGTGGATGGTTTCCATCCTCTAAATATGGGGCGCCTTTGGTCTGGTCATCCAGTCATGATTCCATCAACACCTGCAGGGATTATGGAGATGTTTCATGAATATGGGATTGACTTGGAAGGTAAAAATGCGGTCGTCATCGGTCGTTCCAATATTGTTGGAAAACCTATGGCCCAGCTTCTTTTGGCAAAGAATGCGACAGTGACTTTGACCCACTCACGGACTCATAATCTTGCCAAGGTGGCTGCTAAAGCAGATATTCTGGTTGTTGCAATCGGTCGTGCTAAGTTTGTGACTGCTGACTTTGTAAAACCAGGTGCAGTTGTCATCGATGTCGGGATGAATCGTGATGAAAATGGTAAGCTCTGTGGGGATGTGGATTATGAGGCAGTTGCTCCACTTGCTAGCCATATTACACCAGTTCCTGGAGGTGTAGGTCCTATGACCATTACTATGCTGATGGAGCAAACTTATCAAGCAGCACTCCGGACATTGAATAGAAAATAAGAGAAAAATTTTCTGAGGAAAGTGTATTTTCTATAGCTATATCTAAAATGGCAGAAATGAATATTAAATTTTAGAAATAAGTTTATAAAAGGAGGTATGCGCCTCCTTTTTGTTGTATAATAAATGCGAGAGGAAAAACGATGAGAGTGATTGAGCAAGCATTATTAGAAAAAGTCATTATTGAACGTTCTCGTACCAGTCATAAAGGAGACTATGGCCGTCTGCTGTTGCTTGGTGGGACTTATCCTTATGGTGGTGCTATCATCATGGCTGCTTTGGCAGCTGTTAAAAGTGGAGCTGGTTTGGTGACCGTTGGAACAGATAGGGAAAATATCCTAGCTTTGCACAGTCATTTACCTGAGGCTATGGCCTTTTCTCTCCAAGACCAGCAATTGTTAAAAGAGCAATTGGAGAAGGCAGAAGTTGTCCTGCTGGGGCCTGGTTTACGAGACGATGCTTTTGGAGAAGAACTAGTAAAACAGGTCTTTGCTGGCTTAAAACAGAATCAGATTTTGATTGTAGACGGAGGGGCCTTAACCATCCTTGCTAGAACTAGATTATCATTTCCTTCGTGTCAGCTTATCTTAACTCCCCACCAAAAAGAATGGGAAAAACTGTCTGGAATTACTATTGAAAAGCAAAACGAAGATACAACAGCTAGTGCCCTGACTTCTTTCCCTCAAGGAACAATTTTGGTAGAAAAAGGTCCAGCTACTCGTATTTGGCAAGCTGGCCAATCTGATTATTACCAGTTACAGGTTGGCGGTCCCTATCAGGCGACTGGGGGAATGGGAGATACTCTTGCTGGAATGATTGCAGGATTTGCAGGCCAATTCCGACAGGCCAGTCTCTACGAACGTGTGGCAGTAGCAACCCATCTTCATTCAGCCATAGCCCAAGAACTAGCTCAAGAACATTATGTGGTCTTGCCGACGGAAATCAGCTCTTATCTGCCCAAAATAATAAAAAAAATATCTCAAAAAGGCACCTGATCGTTTCAGGCGCCTTTATATCTTTTAGAAAAATCCTTTAATCTTTCCAACGAGGCCATCTAGACCTTCTGAACCAGAAATCAACTGCTGAGCTTGGGAGAAGTATTCTCCAAGCTGTTCTTGATTTTCTGCAACAAATGTTTTTGCAGCTTCGAAATCTTTTGTTTCGATTAATTCTTTTACTTGATTAAACAAATCTAATGGGTTCATCTTATTTCTCCTTTTCTGTACTTACCTATTTAATCATCTTTATGATAAAAAATCAACTTTAATTTTTAAAGAGCTTTCGAAATCTAGATTTGGGAATTTTTGATCTGTATACAAGCATGGAGAAAGAAAATTAGAAATCATAGATAAAAATGTTCGGTTTTTTTTCAGTGTATCCATGAAATAAAAAGTGATACATGTTATAATAAAGTTAGCTCTTTAATGGAGGTGTTTGAGTGGAAAATCTGAAAAAAATGGCAGGTATCAAGGCTGCTGAGTTTGTCAAGGATGGAATGGTAGTCGGACTAGGAACGGGGTCTACTGCCTATTATTTTGTAGAAGAAATTGGTCGTCGGATTAAGGAAGAAGGGTTACAGATTACAGCTGTAACGACTTCTAGTGTGACTAGTAAACAGGCTGAAGGGCTTAATATCCCGCTCAAGTCTATTGACCAAGTAGATGTTGTCGATGTGACGGTTGATGGAGCGGATGAAGTGGATAGCCGGTTTAACGGAATCAAAGGCGGTGGTGGTGCCCTTCTGATGGAGAAGGTTGTAGCAACGCCCTCAAAAGAATATATTTGGGTAGTGGATGAAAGCAAGCTAGTCGAGAAACTGGGTGCTTTTAAATTGCCAGTAGAAGTGGTTCAGTATGGCGCAGAACAGGTCTTTCGTCGTTTTGAACGAGCTGGCTACAAACCAAGTTTCCGTGAAAAAGATGGCCAACGTTTTGTGACCGATATGCAGAACTTTATCATTGACCTTGCCTTGGATGTCATTGAAGATCCAATTGCCTTCGGGCAAGAATTGGACCATATCGTTGGTGTTGTAGAGCACGGCTTATTCAACCAAATGGTGGATAAGGTCATCGTTGCTGGACGAGATGGGGTTCAGATTTTAACTTCAACAAAAGCAAACTAATCAACATAATAAGGAGACACATTATGTCAAAATTTAATCGTATTCACTTGGTGGTACTAGATTCTGTAGGAATCGGTGCTGCACCAGATGCCAATAACTTTGTCAATGCAGGGGTTCCAGATGGAGCTTCTGACACATTAGGACACATTTCAAAAGCAGTTGGTTTGAATGTCCCAAACATGGCTAAAATTGGTCTTGGAAATATTCCTCGAGAAACTCCTCTTAAGACTGTTCCAGCTGAAAGCAATCCAACAGGATATGCAACAAAATTGGAAGAAGTATCTCTTGGTAAGGATACCATGACTGGACACTGGGAAATCATGGGCCTTAACATTACAGAACCTTTCGATACTTTCTGGAATGGATTCCCAGAAGAAATCTTGACAAAAATTGAAGAATTCTCAGGACGCAAGGTCATTCGTGAAGCTAACAAACCTTACTCAGGTACAGCCGTTATCGATGACTTTGGACCACGCCAGATGGAAACTGGGGAGTTGATTATCTATACTTCAGCTGACCCTGTTTTGCAAATTGCTGCCCACGAAGATATTATTCCTTTGGATGAATTGTACCGTATCTGTGAATACGCTCGTTCGATTACCCTTGAGCGCCCTGCCCTTCTAGGTCGCATCATTGCCCGTCCATATGTTGGTGAGCCAGGTAACTTCACTCGTACGGCAAATCGTCGTGACTTGGCCGTATCCCCATTTGCACCAACTGTTTTGGATAAATTGAATGAAGCAGGTATC
The DNA here is from genome assembly GCF_022137125.1 of Streptococcus mitis. Taxonomy (GTDB): domain Bacteria; phylum Bacillota; class Bacilli; order Lactobacillales; family Streptococcaceae; genus Streptococcus; species Streptococcus mitis_CE. Next base: position 325,041 of record NZ_JAKNEQ010000001.1, read on the forward strand.
GATACTTACGCTGTTGGTAAAATCAACGATATCTTTAACGGTGCAGGAATCAATCATGACATGGGACACAACAAGTCAAACAGCCACGGAATTGATACACTATTGCAGACCATGGGCCTTGCTGAATTTGAAAAAGGATTCTCATTCACAAACTTGGTTGACTTTGATGCCCTTTACGGCCACCGTCGTAATGCTCACGGCTACCGTGATTGTTTGCATGAGTTTGATGAGCGCTTGCCTGAAATTATCGCAGCAATGAGAGAGAACGACCTTCTCTTGATTACTGCGGACCATGGAAATGACCCAACGTATGCAGGAACAGACCACACTCGTGAATATATTCCATTGTTGGCCTACAGCCCTGCCTTTAAAGGAAATGGTGTCATTCCAGTAGGACATTTTGCAGATATCTCAGCGACTATTGCCGATAACTTTGGTGTTGAAACTGCCATGATTGGGGAAAGTTTCTTAGATAAATTGGTATAAGATGACGCGCTATGCTTTACTTGTTCGGGGCATTAATGTCGGTGGGAAAAATAAAGTTGTCATGGCGGAGCTTCGGCAAGAACTGACAGAGTTGGGACTGGAAAAAGTTGAAACCTACATCAACAGTGGCAATATTTTCTTTACTTCGACAGATCCCAAAGTCCGATTGGTTGAAAAGTTAGAGGCTTTCTTTGCAGTCCATTATCCATTTATTCAGAGCTTTTCTTTGCTGAGTCAGGAAGATTATGAAGAAGAGCTGAATAATCTGCCAGATTGGTGGATCAAAGATTTGGCACGAAAGGATTTCCTCTTTTACACTGAGGGATTGGATGTTGTTCAAGTCATTGAGACAGTTGAAAGTTTGGAATTGAAAGATGAAATCGTTCATTTTGGAAGACTTGGGATTTTCTGGGGGAAATTCTCTGAGGAATCCTACTATGCAACTGCCTATCACAAATACTTACTCAAGATGCCTTTTTATCGCAACATCACCATTCGTAATGCTAAAACTTTCGACAAAATCGGTCAAATGCTAAAAAACTAATAAAGGAGACACACAATGACATTTTTAGATAAAATCAATGAAACAGCTGCCTTCCTGAAAGACAAGGGAATCCAAGCACCTAAGTTCGGTCTAATCCTTGGATCAGGACTTGGAGAATTGGCAGAAGAAATCAAAAATCCAGTTGTAGTAGACTATGCAGATATTCCCAACTGGGGCCGTTCAACAGTAGTCGGTCACGCTGGTAAATTGGTATATGGAGAACTTGCAGGTCGCAAGGTCTTGGCTCTTCAAGGTCGTTTCCATTTCTACGAGGGAAATCCTCTTGAAGTCGTGACTTTCCCAGTACGTGTGATGAAAGTTCTCGGATGTGAAGGTGTCATTGTAACCAATGCAGCTGGCGGTATTGGATTTGGTCCTGGTACTTTGATGGCTATCTCAGACCATATCAATATGACGGGGCAAAACCCATTGATGGGTGAAAACTTGGATGATTTTGGTCCACGTTTCCCAGATATGTCTAAAGCCTACACACCAGAATACCGTGCTACTGCCCATGAAGTGGCTAAGAAACTTGGTATCAAGCTTGATGAAGGTGTCTATATCGGTGTTACTGGTCCGACATATGAAACACCTGCAGAGATTCGTGCCTATAAGACACTTGGAGCAGATGCAGTTGGTATGTCTACTGTTCCTGAAGTTATTGTTGCAGCTCACTCTGGCTTGAAAGTTCTAGGAATTTCATGTATTACTAACCATGCTGCAGGTTTCCAAGAAGAACTTAACCACGAAGAAGTTGTAGAAGTAACCGAACGTGTCAAAGGTGATTTCAAAGGCTTGCTTAAAGCGATTCTTGCAGAATTGTAATCATGTTGATAGAATTGAGGAGAATTTTTCGAAAAATCCCTTATAATTTTAGATTATTCATAGCAGTAATTCTACAAGGAATAGTTTCGGGTTTATCTGGTATATTTCTCCATTATCTTTTAGAGATAGTAGAGAGTCTAGCTTTTGGTCAGTCAGAGCATCATAGTGGATTTTTGACAGATGGAGTTTCCTCCTCACGGATAGGACTAAGTTTAATGATGGTGGGTCTTGGCTCATCCTTAGTCTGGTACTTCTTGCAAAAAGGGTCGAAGATTTATTCCATCAAAGCTCAGATGAAGGATGAGACTTCACAATACAAGCTTCATTTTTTAAGACAGCTATTTCATTCAATTTGGCAGATTATTGCAGTTGGAGGGGGAGCCCCTATTGGCAAAGAAGCTGCGCCACGAGAGATTGGGACTCTATTTGCAGGACCAATTGGAAAAATATGTATACTGTCTATGAAGGATCGCATCTTTCTCCTTGCTTGTGGTGCTGGTGCTGGTTTAGCGGCTGTTTATCAGGTTCCATTAACAAGTGTCTTCTTTGTTTTTGAAACCCTAGGAATTGCTCTATCTATTAAACGATTTGTCTTAGTCGGTTTGACTACTTATGTCTCAACCTATATAGCAGGCTTGGTTATTTCAGATCAGGCTCTCTACCAGATTCCATCGATCACATGGTCATTAAAGGAAATATGGATTATTCCCTTATTACTTCTTTTCTTAACCCCACCAGCTTGGCTTTTTGGTCGCTTAAGTAAGGCAGCGTCTTCAAACAGAATAAAAGATAAACGAGTACTTCTCACATTGCCTACAGCTTTTCTTTTTCTTATTGGATTAGCAAGTTATTTTCCACATCTACTTGGAAATGGACGTATGATGGCTCAGGAAGTATTGAATGGTAGCAATGGCAAAACAGTACTCCTTTTGTTTATATTAAAAGCATTAGTTGTTCTTATTATTCTGTGGGCAGGGGCCTATGGTGGTACCCTTACACCATCTTTTGCCTTGGGGATGGCTGGAGCTGCTCTCTTGGGCATAATTCTAGGTGTGGATAGCCAGCCAAGCATTTTACTTTTGGGATCTGTTTGCTTTTTATCTGTGACCTTGAGGGCACCCATTTCTGCAACTGGATTAGTTATAGGTTTCACTGGGCTAGGTATAGATTCTCTTCCGTATCTCTTAGTAACAGCTGTTTTAGCCTATGAATTTGCAAAAATATTAGACCGTTTTTCTTGGGCTAACATACTGTGTCAGAAGTCAAATAATAAAGTAATTAGGTAGGAAATGCCCATTTCTTCTAGTCAATGATTTGATTTAAAATATTAAAAAAACTCTCAATTTATTTATAACTGTTTTAAATAAAAATGAAGTAGGCTTATCGGAGTCATGGTTGAATCCGATTTTTCCTAGCTATGAAATATAAAAATAAAAAAAGAAAGGTAGAGCGTGTGTTTTGATTAGAACACGAGCGGAAAACTTTTCTAAAAACTCAGAAGAGAAGAGAAGTTCGGGTTTGAATTGAAGCCAGACTAATCTTCTCAATATCATCAAAATTAAGAAAGAAAGGAATTGAACCCACCCTAAAAGCAGTGGGAAAAAGATAGTTGGTCTAGCGAGCATCGCTCACTGCACCCAACTCCTATTTTCCCTTTGCTTTTTGACGGGTTTGGTATCTTATATTATGTCTATCCATATTGCTGCTCAGCAGGGTGAAATTGCTGATAAAATTCTTCTTCCTGGGGATCCTCTTCGTGCTAAGTTTATTGCGGAGAATTTCCTTGAAGATGCTGTTTGTTTTAACGAAGTGCGTAACATGTTTGGTTACACTGGTACTTACAAGGGCCACCGTGTATCCGTCATGGGAACCGGGATGGGGATGCCATCTATTTCGATTTATGCGCGTGAGTTGATTGTTGACTATGGTGTGAAAAAATTGATCCGTGTGGGAACAGCAGGTTCATTGAATGAAGATGTTCACGTTCGTGAATTAGTTTTGGCGCAAGCAGCTGCAACCAACTCTAACATCATCCGCAATGACTGGCCACAGTACGATTTCCCACAAATCGCTAGCTTTGATTTGCTGGACAAGGCCTACCATATCGCCAAAGAACTTGGTATGACCACCCACGTTGGGAACGTTTTGTCTTCTGATGTCTTTTATTCAAACTACTTTGAAAAGAACATCGAGCTTGGTAAATGGGGAGTCAAGGCTGTGGAAATGGAAGCAGCAGCCCTTTACTATCTGGCAGCCCAACACCATGTTGATGCTCTAGCTATCATGACCATCTCGGATAGCTTGGTCAATCCAGATGAAGACACAACTGCAGAAGAACGCCAAAATACCTTCACAGATATGATGAAAGTTGGTTTGGAAACCTTGATTGCAGAATAATTATATCCAAAAAGGAAGCCCTTCTTTATGAATTGGAGGACTTCCTTTTCTTATCTAGAAATTGATCTAGTTCTTTCTGATTTCGAAGAATAGTGACTTTATGTGAGTATTCTTGGCAAAGTTTTTGGTAATTTTTTCTTTGAGTTTTAGTCCGTCCATCCCTGAGAATCCATCTGATAAACTCCCAATTAAATTGTTCTTGACAACCAGCTGCCATACTTTCTCTCACTTTTCCTCTATATTTTAAATAGCGCTTAAAGGCTCTTAGCAAACAATTCCAAGAAGAGAAGTTTAAAAAGATTATCTGGTCAGCTTCCTGCATTCTTTCTTCGTAATAACACCAAGAATAATTACCATCTATGACCCAATCTTTATGCTTGGTGAGAAAGCTTTTCATCTCGGTCAGCATCCATTCGCGATCACTGTCTTGCCAACCGGGTTGAAATTGGAGTGTGTCCATATGTAGTTTTGGGATGGAGTAGTAGTTAGATAATTTTTCTGCTAGAGTTGACTTACCAGTACCAGAATATCCGATAATTGCGATTTTCATTTTCTACCTTTTCCTATTTGGAGACAAAAAAACAGCCTCTATGGACTGTTTCTTATTTAGCAAGTTTAGCTGAAAGACGAGCTTTGTCGCGACTTGCTTTGTTTTTGTGAATCAAACCTTTAGTTTCTGCTTTATCGATAGCTGAGCTAGCAGCACGGAAAAGTTCTTCAGATGGGTTTGCTTCGAAAGCTTTGATAGCAGTACGCATAGCTGATTTTTGAGCTGAGTTCTTTTCGTTTTGTTTAACGTTCAATTCAGCGCGTTTGATAGCTGATTTAATGTTTGCCAATGTTCTTACCTCCATATTTACTAACTATACCATTATATCTGAAAACTTACGTTTTGACAAGGGAAAATTATTTTTTTAAGTAAATTTCATCGATTTCATGGTTCTTTGTTTTATGAAGAATCACTTCTGCACGATTTCTAGTTGGTTCAATATAATTTTGTAGATTTGTGAGATTGATACTGGTCCAGACCTGATGGGCAAAGGATTCCACTTCCCCAATCGGCATTTGTGTAAAACGATAATAGTAGCTATTAGGGTCGTTTTGGGCTAGGCTCAGCATCTTCAAGAAACGGTCTAGATACCAACTCTCGATGTCATCGACGGCAGCATCAACATAGATGGAAAAGTCAAAGAAGTCAGTAATGTAGAGACGCTCGTTTTGTGGATTTTGAAAGACATTTATTCCCTCAACAATGACAAAATCAGCAGCTTTGACGCTTTGCTTTTCCTCGGGTACGATGTCGTAGACTTCATGAGAATAGACAGGAATATCTACATTTTGTCCATTTTTGATGCGGTCCAAGAAGTTGAGAAGAGCTTCCATATCATAGCTTTCAGGAAATCCTTTGCGATTTAAAATCCCTTGTTCAATCAAGGTCTGGTTGGGATAGAGAAAGCCGTCAGTTGTTACCAACTCAACCGTAGCATCTGTAAGCGTACGGGATAGTAAGATTTGCAGTAGTCGACTAGTTGTAGATTTTCCAACGGCAACACTCCCAGAAACCCCAATGATAAAAGGTTGAGATTTGCTTTCACGTTGAAGGAAAATCCCTTTTGAAAAGGCCAAATCATCCTTGGTACGCTTGTAAATCTGGATGAGATGGGCTAGGGGGAGATAGACATCGGTAACATCCTGCAAGCTAATCTGGTCATTAAAACTCTTGATGGATTCTAATTCCTCTTCTGTCAAAGGAGGTGTTGTCTTTCGATGTAACGATTGCCAAGTCTGGCGGCTGATTTTTTCAAAATGTAAAAATTCGTTGGTCATTTGTTTTCCCCTAGATATTTTGTTTATCATACCATAAAAAGCTAAAAAAATAAAGCGGTTTCTTGATGATAGTAAACCAATATCGTATAATAGAAGTAGATAGGGTTGACCAATTTCTTGATGAGGTAGGAGCTACTTTCTCCTGACTTATAAGCCAATAAAGGGGGCTTTGGGATTCACAATTTATAGGAGGTGTACTATGAAAATCTTAAAAAGTTATATACTGGAACTCTGTTTTATTTTAAGTTTTGCACTACCTTTTTTAAAAGGAGCGAATGCGGATAATGGTAGACGTTTTGTGGAAACCTATTACGGTTTTACTTTTTTGATGGAACATGCCATTGTAACAGCTGTCTTTATCTGTTCGCTCTTGATTGCTTGCCTACTAAAAAAACGGTGGACGAAATGGTTTGCTGCTGGTAGTTATGTCTTTTTAGTTCTATGGATTGCTACAGAGGGTTATTTCTTCCGCATGTCGCTAGAAGATTTAATCCGACTTTGGACAAGTTTGGAAATCCTGACAAAAACGTATCAGTTGGGCTTTTATCTAAACATCCTGTTGGGAATTTTGTTGATAATTAAGTATCTGAAGGTTAAGCAATAGTCATAAAAATGAGCCTAATTATAGATGATAAATTTGTTGTTTTATCCTGATTATGATATTTCTAGTTCTAAATGGCTTATTATTTATAAGTGTTGAAAGAGATTGAAGAAAATGTCTTCTTGGCTAGCTTTCTTCAGTCTTTTTTGTTTTATGATCAATTTGTAAACGATTTACAATTTAAGTCAAATTATGGTAAAATAGTTTCATGAGTAAAATGTATTATGCAGAAAATCCTGATGCTGCTCACGACATTCATGAGTTAAGAGTGGACTTGTTGGGAGAAAAAATGACCTTTTTGACGGATGCGGGTGTTTTTAGCAAGAAAATGGTTGACTTTGGAAGTCAACTCTTGCTTAAGTGTCTTGAGGTCAATCAAGGAGAAACTGTCCTTGATGTAGGCTGTGGTTACGGGCCTTTGGGGTTGTCCTTAGCTAAGGCTTATGGAGTTCAGGCGACCATGGTCGATATTAATAATCGTGCCTTGGATTTGGCGCGACAAAATGCTGAACGAAATAAAGTAGAAGCGACGATTTTCCAGTCCAACATCTATGAACAAGTTGAAGGACATTTTGACCATGTCATTTCCAATCCTCCTATCCGTGCGGGCAAGCAAGTAGTTCATGAAATCATTGAGAAAAGTAAAGATTTCTTGGAAAATGGTGGGGATTTAACAATCGTTATCCAGAAAAAACAAGGGGCTCCAAGCGCCAAGTCAAAGATGGAGGAAGTGTTTGGCAATTGTGAAATCGTCAAAAAAGATAAGGGATACTACATCCTTAGAAGTGTGAACGAATGAGAGCAGTTGATTTAATCCAAAAAAAACGAGATGGTCAAGAACTGACTTCGAGTGAAATTGAATGGCTGGTAGAAGGCTATGTGTCAGGAACTGTCCCTGATTATCAGATGTCTGCCTTTGCTATGGCTGTCTATTTCAAAGGAATGACGACACGAGAAATCTCAGATTTGACTATGAATATGGTTCAGACAGGTCAAGAGTTTGATTTATCAGCTATTGATGGGGTTAAGGTTGACAAGCATTCTACGGGTGGTGTTGGTGACAAGGTGACCTTGATTTTAGCTCCTTTAGTAGCGAGTTTTGGAGTTCCAGTCGCGAAAATGAGTGGTCGTGGTCTCGGCCATACGGGTGGAACAATTGATAAATTAGAGTCTATCAAGGGCTATCAAGTGGAACGCAGTCAAGAGGATTTTATTCGTCAGGTACAGGACATTGGTGTATCTGTCATTGGGCAATCAGACCAGCTGGTCAAAGCAGATAAGCTTCTCTATGCCCTTCGTGATGTGACCGCAACTGTTGACACGATTCCTTTGATTGCTAGTTCGGTGATGAGCAAGAAAATTGCGGCAGGGGCGGATGCTATTCTGCTAGACGTGACTGTCGGTGAGGGTGCCTTCATGAAGACGGTTGATGAGGCGCGTGAATTGGCTCAAACCATGGTGGAACTTGGTAAGGCAGTTGGTCGAAAGACGGTAGCAGTCATTACGGATATGAGTCAGCCCTTGGGACGAGCAATTGGAAATCGCCTCGAAATTCTTGAAGCACTGGAGACTTTACAAGGTCAAGGTCGTCAGGATATTACCCATTTTATATGCGAATTGGCTCAAATTATGCTTGGTTTAGCAAATGTAAACAAGACAGTTGAAGAAGTTCACCAACATCTTGAGAATGGTCAAGCGCTGGCTAAGTTTGAGGAAATGGTCCAAGCCCAAGGTGGAGACTTGGAAGACCTCTATCGTCCTGTCAATGTTACCCATGTGGTGGAAATCCCTGCCCAGGAAACGGGTGTCATTTCAGCTCTTCCAGCTATGGAATTTGGGCTTTATGCTATGAGACTGGGGGCAGGCCGTGCAGTCAAGTCTGATGCCTTGGACTATGAGACAGGAATTGTTTTTGAAAAGAAAGTTGGAGATTCCGTTCAAAAGGGAGAAATTGTTGCAAAAGTATACACAAATGGAAAAATTTCTCCTCAGCTAGTTACAGATTTTCAAAAATATGTTAAAATAAATGATAGTGTGCAAAGTTTACGAGAAATCATAGAAATAATCTCATAAACTGCAGGAGAATCCGAATATGAAATTAAATAAATATATCGATCATACACTTTTGAAACAAGATGCGACAGTAAATCAAATTGATTGTTTGTTGTCTGAAGCTAGAGAGTATGATTTTGCCAGTGTTTGCGTTAATCCGACCTGGGTTGAACATGCTAAAAAAGGGCTTGAAGGCACAGATGTCAAGGTCTGCACAGTAGTAGGTTTCCCCTTGGGAGCAACAACTTCAACTGTGAAAGCTTTTGAAACCAAGGAAGCTATCCAAAATGGTGCAGATGAGATTGATATGGTGATTAATGTTGGAGCTCTCAAAACAGGTAATCTTGATTTGGTTGAGTCGGATATTCGCGCAGTAGTAGAAGCAAGTGGTGACAAGTTAGTGAAAGTCATTATTGAAGCTTGCCTTCTGACAGACCAAGAAAAAGTTGTGGCTTGCCAATTAGCTCAAAAAGCGGGAGCTGACTTCGTAAAAACTTCAACTGGCTTTTCAACTGGTGGTGCTACGGTAGCAGATGTTAGATTAATGCGTGAAACAGTTGGACCAGAAATGGGTGTCAAGGCTGCCGGCGGAGCTCGTTCTTATGCAGATGCTCTTGCATTTGTAGAAGCAGGGGCGACCCGTATTGGAACGTCAGCTGGGGTAGCCATTTTAAAAGGAGAATTGGCTGATGGCGACTACTGAGTTGATTGAACTAGCAATTGAAACCAGCAAGAAAGCCTATGTGCCCTATTCTCATTTTCCAGTCGGAGCTGTTTTAGTGACAAAAGATGGTAGCACTTATACAGGTGTCAATATTGAGAATGCTAGCTATCCTTTGACCAACTGCGGAGAGCGTACAGCGATTTTTAAAGCAGTTTCCGAAGGCCAAAGAGAGTTTTCCGAATTGATTGTTTATGGACAAACTGAAAAACCAATCTCGCCATGTGGTGCTTGTCGCCAAGTGATGGCTGAATTTTTTGAACAAGATCTAAAAGTGACCTTAGTCGCAAAAGATAAATCGACGGTCGAGATGACGGTCGGGGAGTTACTTCCATACTCTTTTACAGACTTAAACTAGTCTGAGTCGCTCTCTGAGTGGCACGGTCCTTGTGGCCAACCAATCCATACTTGCAACATCGTTGCACATCTTATTTAGGAGGTTCAGTAATGAACAAGAAACAATGGCTAGGCCTTGGTCTAGTTGCAGTGGCAGCAGTTGGACTTGCTGCATGTGGTAACCGCTCTTCTCGTAACGCAGCTTCATCTTCTGATGTGAAGACAAAAGCAGCAATCGTCACTGATACTGGTGGTGTTGATGACAAATCATTCAACCAATCAGCTTGGGAAGGTTTGCAAGACTGGGGTAAAGAACACAATCTTTCAAAAGATAAAGGTTTCACTTACTTCCAATCAACAAGTGAAGCTGACTACGCTAACAACTTGCAACAAGCGGCTGGAAGCTACAACCTAATCTTCGGTGTTGGTTTTGCCCTTCACAATGCGGTTGAAGAAGCAGCAAAAGACCACTCTGATTTGAACTATGTCTTGATTGATGATGTGATTAAAGATCAAAAGAATGTTGCTAGCGTAACGTTTGCTGATAACGAAGCTGCTTACCTTGCGGGTGTTGCAGCAGCTAAAACAACTAAAACAAAACAAGTTGGTTTTGTAGGTGGTATTGAGTCTGAAGTTATCTCACGTTTTGCAGCTGGATTTAAAGCTGGTGTTGAGTCAGTAGATCCATCTATCAAAGTACAAGTTGACTATGCTGGTTCATTTGGTGATGCTGCTAAAGGTAAAACAATTGCAGCAGCACAATACGCAGCTGGTGCAGATGTTGTTTATCAAGCAGCAGGTGGAACAGGTGCTGGTGTCTTTGCAGAAGCAAAATCACTCAATGAAAGCCGTTCTGAAAGTGAAAAAGTTTGGGTTATCGGTGTTGACCGCGACCAAGTAGCAGAAGGTAAGTACACTTCTAAAGATGGTAAAGAATCAAACTTCGTTCTTGTATCTACTTTGAAACAAGTTGGTACAACTGTAAAAGATATTGCTAACAAAGCAGAAAAAGGTGAATTCCCTGGCGGTCAAGTGATCGTTTACTCATTGAAAGATAAAGGGGTTGACTTGGCAGTGACAAACCTTTCAGAAGAAGGTAAAAAAGCTGTCGAAGATGCTAAAGCTAAAATCCTTGATGGAAGCGTAAAAGTTCCTGAAAAATAATGGATGGAAGTCATTTCTTAGGAAGCGGCCCTCGGCCGCTTTTTTAAGAGTTGAGACAAAGTCATTTTGTCTCAGTAAAGCTTGCTACTAGAGAAACTAGCAAGTTTTATTGAAATAAAATAAGACTCTGAAAGGAAGAGCACATGGCACACGAAAATGTCATTGAGATGCGTGATATTACCAAGGTGTTTGGTGAATTTGTTGCCAACGACAAAATCAACCTGCACTTACGAAAAGGTGAAATTCATGCACTTTTAGGAGAAAATGGGGCTGGAAAGTCCACGCTCATGAACATGTTAGCAGGGCTTCTTGAACCAACCAGTGGTGAAATTGTGGTCAACGGTCAAGTTGTCAATCTCGATTCACCATCTAAAGCAGCTAGCTTGGGAATCGGAATGGTTCACCAGCACTTTATGTTGGTAGAAGCCTTCACAGTGGCTGAAAACATCATTTTAGGTAGTGAATTGACTAAAAATGGTGTGCTAGATATTGCTGGAGCTAGCAAAGAAATCAAGGCTCTTTCTGAACGTTATGGCTTAGCTGTTGACCCTTCTGCCAAGGTAGCAGACATCTCAGTTGGAGCCCAACAACGTGTAGAAATTTTAAAAACCCTTTATCGGGGGGCTGATATCCTTATCTTTGACGAACCAACAGCTGTTTTGACTCCATCAGAAATTGATGAGTTGATGGCTATTTTGAAAAATCTTGTCAAAGAAGGAAAATCAATTATCTTGATCACTCACAAGTTGGATGAGATTCGAGCAGTTTCTGACCGCGTTACAGTTATCCGTCGTGGGAAATCAATTGAAACTGTAGAAATTGCAGGGGCTACCAATGCTGATTTGGCAGAAATGATGGTAGGACGTTCTGTTTCCTTTAAAACAGAGAAACAAGCCTCTCAACCAAAAGAAGTGGTCTTGTCTATTAAAGACTTGGTGGTCAATGAAAACCGTGGTGTCCCTGCTGTCAAAAATCTATCCTTGGATGTTCGTGCGGGAGAGATTGTTGGTATTGCAGGGATTGATGGAAATGGTCAGTCTGAACTGATTCAAGCCATTACAGGTCTTCGCAAGGTTGAATCTGGTAGCATTGAGCTAAAAGGAGATTCAATTGTAGGATTGCACCCACGTCAGATTACAGAATTGAGTGTTGGGCACGTTCCAGAAGACCGTCACCGTGATGGCTTGATTTTGGAAATGATGATTTCTGAAAATATTGCCCTTCAAACCTACTATAAAGAACCACATAGTAAAAATGGAATTTTGAACTATTCAAATATTACTTCTTATGCTAAAAAGCTAATGGAAGAGTTTGATGTTCGTGCTGCCAGCGAATTTGTTCCTGCAGCTGCACTCTCAGGAGGAAATCAACAAAAAGCAATTATTGCTCGTGAAATTGATCGAGATCCTGATCTCCTTATCGTCAGCCAACCAACTCGTGGTTTGGATGTCGGTGCCATTGAATATATCCACAAACGCTTGATTGAAGAGCGTGATAACGGGAAGGCTGTCCTTGTTGTCAGCTTTGAATTGGATGAGATTTTAAACGTTTCAGACCGTATTGCCGTTATCCACGATGGTAAGATTCAAGGTATTGTATCACCAGAAACAACCAATAAACAAGAACTTGGTGTCTTGATGGCTGGTGGAAACTTGGGAAAGGAGAAGAGTGATGTCTAAAAAATTACAACAAATTTCGGTTCCCTTGATTTCTGTCTTCCTAGGAATTTTACTCGGGGCCATTGTCATGTGGATCTTCGGTTATGATGCTATTTGGGGCTACGAAGAATTGTTCTATACAGCCTTTGGTAGTCTGCGTGGGATTGGGGAAATCTTCCGTGCCATGGGGCCTTTGATCTTGATTGGTCTTGGTTTTGCCGTTGCCAGTCGTGCTGGTTTCTTTAACGTCGGACTTCCTGGTCAGGCTTTGGCAGGTTGGATTCTTAGTGGTTGGTTTGCCTTGTCGCATCCAGATATGCCACGTCCTTTGATGATTCTAGCAACTATCGTGATTGCCTTGATTGCTGGTGGGATTGTCGGTGCCATTCCAGGTATTCTTAGAGCTTATCTAGGGACGTCAGAGGTTATCGTAACCATCATGATGAACTACATTGTCTTGTATGTAGGAAATGCCTTTATCCATGCCTTTCCTAAAGACTTCATGCAAAGTACAGATTCGACGATTCGTGTTGGGGCTAATGCAACCTATCAGACACCTTGGTTGGCTGAGTTGACTGGTAATTCACGGATGAATATTGGTATTTTCTTTGCTCTTATTGCCGTTGCAGTCATTTGGTTTATGCTCAAGAAAACAACTCTTGGTTTTGAAATCCGCGCGGTTGGTCTTAATCCTCACGCATCAGAATACGCTGGTATCTCTGCCAAACGGACGATTATCCTCTCTATGATTATCTCAGGTGCTTTGGCTGGTCTTGGTGGAGCTGTTGAAGGTCTGGGAACCTTCCAGAACGTCTATGTTCAAGGGGCATCATTGGCTGTCGGATTTAACGGGATGGCAGTTAGCCTGCTTGCAGCAAACTCACCAATTGGTATTCTCTTTGCAGCCTTCCTATTTGGTGTTCTCCAAGTTGGAGCTCCTGGTATGAATGCGGCGCAGGTACCATCTGAGCTAGTCAGCATTGTAACAGCGTCTATTATCTTCTTTGTCAGTGTTCATTACCTTATCGAACGCTTTGTCAAACCGAAAAAACAAGTTAAAGGAGGTAAGTAAAGATGTCTATTACAACCTTGCTCACCCTCTTGGTGTCTTCTATGCTAATCTACTCAGCACCCCTCATCTTTACAAGTATTGGTGGCGTTTTCTCTGAACGTGGTGGTGTGGTAAACGTCGGCCTTGAAGGAATTATGGTTATGGGTGCCTTTTCTGGAGTCGTCTTTAACCTTGAATTTGCAGAACAATTTGGAGCAGCAACTCCATGGCTATCCTTGCTTGTAGCAGGATTTGTTGGTGGTCTCTTCTCTATCATCCACGCAGCTGCGACGGTTCATTTCCGTGCAGACCATGTTGTCAGCGGTACGGTATTGAACTTGATGGCACCAGCCTTGGCTGTTTTCTTGGTGAAAGTTCTTTATAACAAAGGTCAAACCGACAACCTAAGTCAGACTTTTGGACGCTTTGACTTCCCAGTCTTGGCTAATATCCCAGTGATTGGTGATATCTTCTTCAAATCAACAAGTCTGCTAGGTTATATCGCGATTGCCTTCTCATTCTTTGCTTGGTTTATCCTCTTCAAGACTCGCTTTGGTCTTCGTCTCCGCTCTGTCGGTGAACATCCTCAAGCAGCGGATACATTGGGAATCAATGTCTACAAGATGAGATATCTAGGAGTTATCATTTCAGGTTTCTTGGGTGGAATTGGGGGAGCGATTTATGCTCAATCCATCTCAGTTAACTTCTCAGTGACAACTATTGTTGGACCTGGATTTATCGCTCTTGCTGCAATGATCTTTGGTAAATGGAATCCTATCGGTGCTATGCTTTCTAGTCTCTTCTTTGGACTTTCACAAAGTTTGGCTGTTATCGGTTCTCAGTTGCCATTCCTACAAGGAGTGCCTGCGGTTTACCTGCAAATTGCACCTTATGTTTTGACTATTCTTGTCTTGGCAGCCTTCTTTGGAAAAGCAGTTGCACCAAAAGCAGATGGTATCAACTATATCAAATCAAAATAAGCATACAAAAAAACGTCAGTTCTGTTCAAACTGGCGTTTTATTTTTTAGGATTTTGATGAGTCAAGTTCAGTCCCCAAGGAACAAGATTTTCAGTTTTATTTTGGATGCGTGTGATATTATCTTTATGCCTAATGATAATCAAACTAGCAAGAGCTAGGATAATGGCGATGAAGAGAGGGTCGTAGTTACTCAGTATAAAACCAAAAAGTGGAAAGAGTAGAACTCCGATGACGGCTGCGATAGATGCTGTGACACTAGACAGCGAAATCATACTACCAAGATAGAGAGTTCCAAAGAAAACAACTGCAAGGTAGAGACAGAAGACAGGCGCAAATCCGAAAATCACTCCCGCACTGGTTGCGACAGCCTTTCCACCCTTAAATCCTGCAAAGATAGGGAAGGTATGCCCAATGACAGCCAAAAGTCCAAAGATGAGAGGTGAAACACCTTGAAGATGAAACATAATCGGAAGTAGCGTTGCTAGAGTCCCTTTGAAAAAGTCAATCACAAAGGTTGCCATCCCTGCTTTCTTTCCTAAGATGCGGAAGGTATTGGTTGTCCCTGTGTTACCAGAACCATGCTCGCGCAGATTGATTTGAAAGAATACTTGTCCAATCCAGAGACCAGACGGAATCGAACCCAGCAGATAGGCTAGGATTAATAAAACTATTGTAATCATACTCCTATTATATCATGAATTGGGAAAGAAAGGCAGAGAATCTCTTCTGAAATTGTCACACCGGAGAAAGAAAAATTTTGCAAAATCCTTGGAAAACCTGTAGAATAGTAAAGATGAACGAATAGGAGGTTCCTTGTGTCAAAAAAGGAAATCGATATTAATAATTATAATGATGATGCCATTCAGGTGCTAGAAGGGTTGGATGCGGTCCGTAAACGTCCAGGGATGTATATCGGTTCGACTGATGGGGCAGGTCTCCATCACCTCGTCTGGGAAATTGTCGACAATGCTGTCGATGAGGCCTTGTCTGGATTTGGTGACCGTATTGATGTGACAATCAATAAAGATGGGAGTTTAACGGTTCAAGACCATGGTCGTGGGATGCCGACTGGAATGCACGCTATGGGAATCCCAACGGTTGAAGTAATCTTTACCATTCTTCATGCCGGAGGAAAATTCGGTCAGGGTGGCTACAAGACATCTGGTGGTCTCCACGGGGTGGGTTCTTCCGTTGTTAACGCTCTTTCTAGTTGGTTGGAAGTCGAAATTACCCGTGATGGTGCAGTCTACAAGCAACGTTTTGAAAATGGTGGAAAACCTGTCACGACTTTGAAGAAAATCGGTACAGCACTCAAGTCTAAAACAGGTACCAAGGTTACTTTCATGCCGGATGCGACCATCTTCTCTACGACAGATTTCAAGTACAATACCATTTCAGAGCGTCTTAATGAATCAGCCTTTCTCTTGAAAAATGTGACCTTGTCTTTGACGGACGAGCGTACAGATGAAGCGATTGAGTTTCATTATGAAAACGGGGTGCAGGACTTTGTTTCCTACCTTAATGAAGACAAGGAAACCTTAACACCAGTTCTGTACTTTGAGGGGGAAGATAATGGTTTCCAAGTGGAAGTCGCCCTCCAGTACAATGATGGATTTTCAGATAACATTCTGTCCTTTGTTAATAACGTTCGCACCAAGGACGGTGGAACGCATGAAACAGGACTCAAGTCTGCCATTACCAAAGTCATGAACGACTATGCCCGTAAGACAGGTCTTCTCAAGGAAAAAGATAAAAACCTTGAAGGTTCAGACTATCGTGAAGGACTAGCAGCCGTTCTCTCTATCTTGGTTCCTGAAGAACATTTGCAGTTTGAAGGCCAGACTAAGGATAAATTGGGTAGCCCCCTAGCTCGTCCAGTTGTGGATGGTATTGTGGCTGATAGGTTGACCTTCTTCCTCATGGAAAATGGTGAATTAGCTTCAAATCTTATTCGCAAAGCCATTAAGGCTCGTGATGCCCGTGAGGCGGCCCGCAAAGCGCGTGATGAGAGCCGAAATGGTAAGAAAAACAAGAAAGACAAGGGCTTGTTGTCTGGGAAATTAACGCCAGCCCAGTCTAAGAATCCTGCTAAGAATGAACTCTATCTAGTCGAGGGAGACTCTGCCGGTGGTTCTGCCAAACAAGGTCGTGACCGTAAGTTCCAGGCTATCTTGCCACTTCGTGGTAAGGTTATCAACACAGCTAAGGCCAAGATGGCGGATATCCTCAAAAATGAAGAAATCAACACTATGATTTATACTATTGGTGCGGGTGTTGGGGCTGACTTCTCTATTGAAGATGCCAACTATGACAAGATCATTATCATGACCGATGCGGATACCGACGGTGCCCACATTCAAACACTTCTCTTAACCTTCTTTTACCGCTATATGCGTCCGCTAGTTGAGGCGGGACATGTCTATATTGCCCTTCCGCCTCTTTACAAGATGTCCAAAGGTAAAGGCAAGAAAGAAGAAGTGGCCTATGCTTGGACAGATGGCGAGTTAGAAGAACTCCGCAAGCAGTTCGGTAAGGGCGCTACCCTCCAACGCTATAAAGGTCTCGGTGAGATGAATGCGGACCAACTCTGGGAAACAACCATGAATCCAGAAACCCGCACTCTCATTCGCGTTACGATCGAAGACCTAGCACGCGCAGAACGCCGCGTCAATGTCCTCATGGGTGACAAGGTCGAACCACGCCGTAAGTGGATTGAGGATAATGTCAAGTTTACGCTGGAAGAAGTGACAGTATTTTAAGTTAGTTTTTAATGAATGGGTATAAACATGAGAACTGAAACAGAAATGCTCGATGTGATTTTACAAACAGCCAAAACTTTACAAGTCAAAGCTGTCGCTATGTCTGGTTCACGGACAAACCAAAATGCTCCAAAAGATGAATTTCAAGACTACGATGTGGTCTATGTCGTGGATGATTTTGATAATCTGATGAGTGACCTTTCTTGGTTGGACTATTTCGGAAAACGAATTATAGAGCAAGAGGTTGTTCTTGACCATCGTCGTCTTTATCTCATGCTCTTTGAAGATGGTAATCGTATTGATTTGACTCTCTGCCCCAAAGACCACATCCAAGAGTGGGGGGATAGTGAGGCAGGATTCACTGTTTTAGAAGATCCAGAACATTTATTTGAACCCTATTCTCAAAATCTAGAGCGTTACTGGACAAGCCCAGCTAGTGCGATAGATTTTGAAAAAGCCTGCAATGAATTTTGGTGGGTGTCAGCCTACGTGGTCAAAAGAATCTGTCGTAAGCAAGTCATCTACGCGATTGACCATCTCTACGGCATTTGTCAACAAGAATTCTTGAAAATTTTGGCTTGGCAGGTTGCAAGTGATAGGGGGAAAGTCGATATCGGCAAGAACTACAAGTATCTCTTTAACTATTTACCTGCTGAGCAAAAGAAGGAATTCTCAGATTTGCTTGATTTTTCAAGTATAGATAAAATCACTCAGTCTTTATTGGCTACGATGGAACTTTTCCACCAAGAAGATCAGTCCCTTGCTAAAAAGATGGGATATGACTACGATAAGGAAGTGGCTGAGAAGATGATTCAGTATGCTGAGGAGAGACTCGAAAAAAATGAAACATTTACAAAATAATAAGATAACAAAATTTTTACTGATTAGTTTTCTCATTTCTTGGGGATTTGGTTGGGGATTGCTCGCTTTTCTGACGCAAATGAACCTCTTAAGTCTAACAAGTCCACTAGGAGTTTTTCTCCATTTACTAGGAGGTTTCGGTCCTACCATTGCAGCAATTTCTTGTTTGCCTCAAAAATCCATTAAAAGCATAGTCTCTTTTATCTTAGGGGACTCAAAGAAATATATTTTGTTATTTCTTTTACTAATTTTCGTGCAAACAGGTGTCATTGCTTTCTCATCTAAGGAGCTTAATCCGGCTTTTCCACTAGGAAATTTGTTTGTTGTTTTTTTGAGTGCAGTCTGTGTTTATGGTGGCGAAGAAGAATTGGGATGGCGAGGCATCTTGCAACCAACTTTGGAAACTAGATTCTCCTTTTGGATTTCCGGTTTGATAACAGGTTGTATTTGGGCAATATGGCATATACCTTTATGGTTTGTGATTGGAAGTTCCCAAAGTGGTATGCCTTTTATATTATTCAGTCTATTTGCAATTTATCTCAGTATTCTTCTAGCAGCTGTTTTCAAAAAGACTAAGTCGGTCCTTTTTTGCGCCATTTTTCACGGCCTAATTAATACCCTACTTAGCTTATTTGTTATTAAAATTAATCTTTTATTCATTCTAGGATTAGTAGGATTGCTCTTCTTTTCTTACTACCTACAAAGAAACAGTTAAATTTATAAAATATAGATTTACTTTACAATAAAACACTAAAAAGAGAATTATTATGTCTAACATTCAAAACATGTCCCTTGAGGACATCATGGGAGAGCGCTTTGGTCGCTACTCCAAGTATATTATTCAAGACCGGGCTTTGCCAGATATTCGTGATGGCTTGAAGCCGGTTCAGCGTCGCATTCTTTATTCTATGAATAAGGATGGCAATACCTTTGATAAGAGTTACCGCAAGTCGGCCAAGTCTGTCGGTAACATCATGGGGAATTTCCACCCACACGGTGACAATTCTATCTATGATGCCATGGTTCGTATGTCACAGGACTGGAAAAATCGTGAGATTTTGGTTGAAATGCACGGTAATAACGGTTCTATGGACGGAGATCCGCCTGCGGCCATGCGTTATACCGAGGCACGTTTGTCTGAAATTGCAGGCTACCTTCTTCAAGATATCGAGAAAAAGACAGTTCCTTTTGCTTGGAACTTTGACGATACCGAGAAAGAGCCAACTGTCTTGCCAGCAGCCTTTCCCAACCTCTTGGTCAATGGTTCGACTGGGATTTCGGCTGGATACGCTACAGACATTCCACCGCATAATTTGGCTGAGGTTATCGATGCGGCGGTTTACATGATTGACCACCCAACAGCCAAGGTGGACAAACTCATGGAATTCTTGCCTGGACCAGACTTCCCGACTGGAGGGATTATCCAGGGTCGTGATGAAATCAAGAAGGCCTATGAAACTGGGAAAGGGCGCGTGGTTGTTCGTTCCAAGACTGAGATTGAAAAGCTAAAAGGTGGTAAGGAACAAATCGTTATTACTGAGATTCCTTATGAAATCAACAAGGCTAATCTAGTCAAGAAAATCGATGATGTTCGTGTCAATAACAAGGTAGCTGGTATTGCTGAGGTTCGCGACGAGTCTGACCGTGATGGTCTACGTATTGCTATTGAGCTAAAAAAAGATGCCAATACAGAGCTTGTCCTCAACTATCTCTTTAAGTACACAGATCTGCAAATCAACTATAACTTTAACATGGTGGCGATTGACAATTTCACGCCTCGTCAGGTTGGGATTGTTCCAATCTTGTCTAGCTATATTGCCCACCGTCGCGAAGTGATTTTGGCGCGTTCACGCTTTGACAAGGAAAAGGCTGAGAAACGTCTCCATATAGTCGAAGGTTTGATTCGCGTGATTTCGATTTTGGATGAAGTCATTGCTCTTATCCGTGCTTCTGAGAATAAGGCTGACGCTAAGGAAAATCTCAAGGTCAGCTATGACTTTACAGAGGAGCAGGCTGAGGCCATCGTTACCTTGCAACTTTACCGTTTGACCAATACAGACGTAGTTGTCTTGCAGGAAGAAGAAGCAGAACTTCGTGAAAAGATTGCCATGCTGGCGGCTATTATCGGTGATGAGCGGACTATGTACAATCTCATGAAGAAAGAGCTTCGTGAGGTCAAGAAGAAATTTGCGACTCCACGTTTGAGTACTTTAGAAGACACAGCAAAAGTAATTGAGATTGATACAGCTAGTCTGATCGCTGAGGAAGATACCTACGTCAGCGTGACCAAGGCAGGTTACATCAAGCGTACCAGCCCACGTTCCTTTGCCGCTTCAACGCTGGAAGAAATTGGCAAGCGTGATGACGACCGTTTGATTTTTGTTCAATCTGCCAAGACAACCCAGCATCTCTTGATGTTCACGACGCTTGGAAATGTCATTTATCGACCAATCCATGAATTGGCAGACATTCGTTGGAAGGATATCGGTGAGCATCTGAGCCAAACCATTACAAACTTTGAAACTAACGAAGAAATCCTTTATGTGGAAGTAGTGGATCAGTTTGATGATGCGACAACCTACTTTGCTGCGACTCGTCTCGGTCAAATCAAGCGTGTAGAGCGAAAAGAATTCACCCCATGGCGGACCTACAAGTCTAAGTCTGTCAAGTATGCTAAGCTCAAAGATGATACAGACCAGATTGTAGCAGTAGCTCCAATCAAACTAGATGATGTTCTCTTGATCAGCCAAAATGGTTATGCCCTTCGTTTCAATATCGAAGAGGTACCAGTTGTCGGTGCTAAGGCTGCAGGTGTCAAGGCTATGAACCTGAAAGAAGATGATACCCTCCAATCGGCCTTTATCTGTAACACTTCATCCTTCTACCTCTTGACTCAGCGTGGAAGTTTGAAACGTGTTTCTATTGACGAAATTCCAGCAACTAGCCGTGCCAAACGAGGACTACAAGTCTTGCGTGAGTTGAAAAACAAACCGCATCGTGTCTTCTTAGCAGGATCAGTTGCAGAGCAAGGATTTGTTGGTGATCTCTTCAGTACAGAAGTGGAAGAGAACGACCAAACGCTGCTTGTCCAATCGAACAAAGGAACAATCTATGAAAGTCGACTACAAGACTTGAATCTGTCAGAACGCACAAGTAATGGTAGCTTCATCTCTGACACGATTTCGGATGAAGAAGTTTTTGACGCTTATCTTAAAGAAGTATTTACTGAAGCTAAATAAGTGAAATGAAGAATCAGTTCTAAGAGCTGGTTCTTTTTATTGAAGAAATTTTCTGAAAATTACAAAATATACTTGCTATTTTAGAAAAATAGTGTAGAATAAAAGAAATAGGTTTTTAGAATAAGGAGTGGAATATGACAGTAACGATTGATTGGGAAAATCTCGGTTTTTCCTATATGAAATTACCTTATCGCTATATTGCTCATTTTAAAAATGGACAATGGGATCAAGGAGAGCTTACAGAGGATGCAAACTTGCATATTTCAGAGTCTTCTCCAAGTCTTCACTATGGTCAACAAGCATTTGAAGGTTTGAAAGCTTATCGTACTAAGGATGGTAGTGTTCAACTGTTCCGTCCTGATGAAAATGCTAAACGCCTGCAACGGACATGTGACCGTCTCTTGATGCCACAAGTTCCAACAGAAATGTTTGTAGACGCTTGTAAGGCAGTTGTTCGTGCGAATGAAGAATATGTACCTCCATATGGAACAGGTGGAACCTTATATCTTCGCCCTCTTTTGATTGGTGTCGGAGATATTATTGGGGTTAAACCGGCAGAAGAGTACATTTTCACCATCTTTGCTATGCCAGTTGGAAATTACTTTAAGGGTGGATTGGTTCCAACCAACTTCTTGATTCAGGATGAATACGACCGTGCGGCTCCAAATGGTACAGGTGCGGCTAAGGTTGGTGGAAACTATGCTGCAAGTCTCTTGCCAGGGAAATTGGCCAAGTCACGTCATTTCTCAGATGTTATCTATCTAGACCCATCAACTCATACAAAGATTGAAGAAGTCGGCTCAGCTAACTTCTTTGGAATTACAGCTGATAATGAATTTGTAACACCATTGAGTCCTTCTATCTTGCCATCTATTACCAAGTATTCTTTGCTTTATTTGGCAGAACATCGCTTGGGCTTAACTCCTATTGAGGGGGATGTCCCAATTGATAACCTTGACCGTTTTGTAGAGGCAGGTGCCTGTGGTACAGCAGCAGTTATTTCTCCAATTGGTGGAATTCAGCACGGTGATGATTTCCATGTGTTCTATAGCGAAACAGAAGTAGGTCCTGTGACTCGTAAATTATATGATGAATTGACAGGAATTCAGTTTGGCGATATTGAAGCGCCAGAAGGTTGGATTGTAAAAGTAGATTAAAATAAACTAAAGGAGATTTTTTATGAAATCGAAAAAGTGGCTCTTAACAGCAGGAGTGGTCCTGAGCACAACAGCTCTTTTAGTAGCTTGTGGAAAAGCTGATAAAGAAGCAGATGCACCGACAACATTTTCATATGTCTATGCAGTAGATCCAGCATCTTTGGACTATAGTATAGCGACTCGTACATCTACAACAGATGTCATCGGGAACGTGGTTGATGGTTTGATGGAAAATGACCAATACGGAAATGTTATTCCTTCCTTGGCTGAAGATTGGTCTGTGTCAAAAGATGGTTTGACTTATACCTACAAACTTCGTAAAGGAGTTAAATGGTACACTTCTGAAGGTGAAGAATATGCAGAAGTAACAGCCCATGACTTTGTGACAGGACTAAAACACGTAGCTGACGGTAAGTCAGACGGTGTCTCTCTCATCCAAAATTCAATCAAGGGCTTGGATGCCTACATGACTGGTGAGACCAATGATTTCTCTACAGTTGGTGTTAAGGCCTTGGACGATTATACAGTTGAATATACCCTAAACAAACCAGAAAGCTTCTGGAACTCTAAAGTCACCACAGCAACGATGTTGCCTGTAAATGAAGAGTTTTTGAAGGCATCAGGTAAAGATTATGGAGCAGTTACTCCAGCAGGGATTCTTTACAATGGTCCTTATATCTTGAAGACCTTGACTTCTAAATCGTTGATCGAATACGAGAAAAACCCAAATTACTGGGATAAAGAAAAGGTAAAAATTGAAAAGGTCAAATTGACTTACTACGATGGTTCTGATCAGGAATCGTTGATTCGTAGCTTCTCTTCAGGTGCCTATACGACAGCCCGTCTCTTCCCAAGTAGCTCAAACTTTGCTTCAACTTTGGAACAATACGGAGATAAAATCACTTATAGCCCACAAGACTCAAGTAGTTATTACTTCACCTTTAACGTAAATCGTCAATCATATAATAAAACTGCGAAAACAAGTGAAGAGCAAAAGACTTCTACTAAAGAAGCTATGCTTAATAAGGACTTCCGTCAGGCTATCAACTTTGCCTTCAACCGCCATTCTTATGCTGCCCAGCTAAATGGTGAAGACGGTGCGGACAAGATTATTCGTAACAGCCTCGTTCCTGACAACTTTGTACAAGCAGGTGGTAAAAACTTTGGTCAAATCGCTCAAGCAGAGTTGGTGAACTATGGTGACCAATGGAAAGATGTTGAGCTAGTTGACGGTAAGGATTCTATCTACAATCCTGACAAGGCTAAAGCTGCTTTCGAAAAAGCTAAGAAAGACTTGGAATCTAAAGGGGTAACATTCCCAATTCACTTGGATGTCCCAGTTGAACAAACAGATACCATCGCTGTTCAACAAAGCAACTCTTTCAAACAGTCTATTGAATCAACTCTTGGTGCTGAAAATGTTGTTATCGACGTTCTTCAAATGACAGATAATGAAAAGGAAACAATCACTTCTCAAGCGCGTGTTCCTTCTCAAAAAGATTATGATTTGAACAGTACAGGATGGGCTCCAAGCTATCAAGACCCAGCATCTTACTTGAATATCATGGATCCTAAATCAGGTTCTGCTATGAAACACCTTGGTATTACTAAAGGGAAAGATAAGGATGTTGTAGCTAAACTTGGTTTGGACCAATATAAGAAATTATTGGATGATGCAGATTCAGAAACTACAAATCTTGAAGAACGCTATGAAAAATATGCCAAGGCTCAAGCTTGGTTGACAGATAGTTCATTATTGATGCCAACAGCCTCATCTGGTGGTTCTCCAGTTGTAAGTAATGTCGTGCCATTCTCAAAACCATACTCACAAGTTGGTATTAAGGGTGACCCATATATTTTTAAAGGAATGAAATTGCAAAAAGATATTGTTACAACAAAAGAATATGAAGAAGCACTGAAAAAATGGCAAAAAGAAAAATTGGAATCAAATGGTAAGTACCAAAAAGAACTAGAAAAACACATTAAATAATGCGGAAAACTCTATATCGGACAAGCCCGATATAGAGTTTTTTCTTGCTAGTTTTGGGATTTTCTTGTAAAATAGAAAAAGTGAAGAGAGGTATGAAATGAGTAAGAAAGATAAAAAAATTGAAATTCAAGTAGCAGATGCCAAGGTTAATGTAGGAAAAGACAGTTTTGAAGGCTATACATTGACAATTGGTAAAAAAGTTATCGGAGAAATTGCCGAATTAGACGGACAATTTGCCATCATAAAGAATGGAAACGTCGATAGTTTTTATAAAAAATTGGAAAAAGCTGTGGAAATTTTGATTGAAAATTATAATTTAGCAAAATAAGTCTTGTTTTTTTGAAATTTTCATGATATAATAGTCCATGTTGATTGTAGGAGAGATAGCGAAGAGGCTAAACGCGGCGGACTGTAAATCCGCTCCTTCGGGTTCGGGGGTTCGAATCCCTCTCTCTCCATTTCATCAATGGGGTATAGCCAAGCG
This sequence comes from Streptococcus mitis, assembly GCF_022137125.1. Classification (GTDB taxonomy): domain Bacteria; phylum Bacillota; class Bacilli; order Lactobacillales; family Streptococcaceae; genus Streptococcus; species Streptococcus mitis_CE. Next base: position 350,173 of record NZ_JAKNEQ010000001.1, read on the forward strand.
GTAAGGCAAGGGACTTTGACTCCCTCATGCGTTGGTTCGAATCCAGCTACCCCAGTTCTTAGGTAATGATCAAGATAAAAAGCAAAATATCTTAGGGTATTTTATTTTTATAATTGAAAGACGTGAACGATATGAACATGTCCTTGCGGGTGCTTAGGAAAAAAATTATAAGTATGTCAAGTTTAAGAAAAACTTGATTGTTGGAGGATTTTTTAGATGAACGAATTTGAAGATTTGCTAAATAGCGTTAGCCAAGTTGAGACTGGTGATGTTGTTAGTGCTGAAGTATTGACAGTTGATGCGACTCAAGCTAACGTTGCAATCTCTGGAACTGGTGTTGAAGGTGTCTTGACTCTTCGCGAATTGACAAACGATCGCGATGCAGATATCAATGACTTTGTTAAAGTAGGAGAAGTATTGGATGTTCTTGTACTTCGTCAAGTAGTTGGTAAAGATACTGATACAGTTACATACCTTGTATCTAAAAAACGCCTTGAAGCTCGCAAAGCATGGGACAAACTTGTTGGTCGCGAAGAAGAAGTTGTTACTGTTAAAGGAACTCGTGCCGTTAAAGGTGGACTTTCAGTAGAATTTGAAGGTGTTCGTGGATTTATCCCAGCTTCAATGTTGGATACTCGTTTCGTACGTAACACTGAGCGTTTTGTAGGTCAAGAATTTGATGCTAAAATCAAAGAAGTTGACGCTAAAGAAAACCGCTTCATCCTTTCACGTCGTGAAGTTGTTGAAGCAGCTACAGCAGCAGCTCGCGCTGAAGTATTCGGTAAATTGGCTGTTGGTGATGTAGTAACTGGTAAAGTTGCACGTATCACAAGCTTCGGTGCTTTCATCGACCTTGGTGGTGTTGACGGATTGGTTCACTTGACTGAATTGTCACATGAACGTAACGTATCACCAAAATCAGTTGTAACTGTTGGTGAAGAAATTGAAGTGAAAATCCTTGATCTTAACGAAGAAGAAGGACGTGTATCACTTTCACTTAAAGCAACAACACCTGGACCATGGGATGGCGTTGAGCAAAAATTGGCTAAAGGTGATGTAGTAGAAGGAACAGTTAAACGTTTGACTGACTTCGGTGCATTTGTTGAAGTATTGCCAGGTATCGATGGACTTGTTCACGTATCACAAATTTCACACAAACGTATTGAAAATCCAAAAGAAGCTCTTAAAGTTGGTCAAGAAGTTAAAGTTAAAGTTCTTGAAGTTAACGCAGATGCAGAGCGCGTATCACTTTCTATCAAAGCTCTTGAAGAGCGTCCAGCTCAAGAAGAAGGACAAAAAGAAGAAAAACGTGCTGCTCGTCCACGTCGTCCAAAACGTCAAGAAAAACGTGATTTCGAACTTCCAGAAACACAAACAGGATTCTCAATGGCTGACTTGTTCGGTGACATCGAACTTTAATCAAATTGAAAATTCACAAAATCCTTTGTTTTCTAAACAAGGGATTTTTCTTTTGTCTGTAAGTCTTTTTTGATATAATAGTTCTATGTTAGAATCAGAAAAACAATCACGTTATCAAATCTTAAATGAGGAGCTCTCTTTTTTATTGGAAGGCGAAATCAATGTTTTGGCTAATCTTTCCAACGCCAGTGCTCTTTTAAAATCACGCTTTCCTAATACCGTATTTGCAGGCTTTTATCTGTTCGATGGAAAAGAATTGGTTTTAGGTCCCTTCCAAGGTGGTGTTTCCTGCATCCGTATTGCACTGGGAAAGGGTGTTTGTGGGGAGGCAGCTCATTTTCAGGAAACTGTTCTGGTTGGAGATGTAACAACTTATCCCAACTATATTTCTTGTGATAGTCGTGCTAAAAGTGAAATTGTTGTGCCGATGGTAAAGAATGGTCAATTACTTGGGGTTCTGGATCTGGATTCTTCAGAGATTGATGATTATGATGCTATGGATCGAGATTATTTGGAACAATTTGTCGCTATTTTGCTTGAAAAGACAGAATGGGACTTTACAATGTTTGGGGAGAAAGCCTAATGTATCAAGCACTTTATCGAAAATATAGAAGTCAAAACTTCTCTCAGTTGGTTGGTCAAGAAGTTGTGGCTAAGACTCTTAAACAAGCGGTGGAGCAAGAGAAAATAAGTCATGCTTATCTTTTTTCTGGTCCTCGTGGAACGGGAAAAACCAGTGTGGCTAAGATATTTGCCAAGGCTATGAACTGTCCTAATCAAGTGGGTGGTGAACCATGTAATAACTGTTATATTTGTCAAGCAGTGACGGACGGTAGTTTAGAAGATGTCATTGAAATGGATGCAGCCTCTAATAATGGGGTTGATGAAATTCGTGAAATCCGTGATAAATCAACCTACGCCCCTAGCCTTGCCCGCTACAAGGTCTATATCATAGACGAGGTTCACATGTTGTCTACAGGGGCTTTTAATGCTCTTCTAAAGACGCTGGAAGAGCCAACACAGAATGTGGTCTTTATTTTAGCTACTACTGAATTGCACAAGATTCCTGCCACTATTCTATCCCGTGTCCAACGTTTTGAGTTTAAATCAATTAAGACACAGGATATTAAGGAACATATCCACTATATCTTAGAAAAAGAAAATATCAGTTCTGAACCAGAGGCTGTGGAAATCATTGCTAGACGAGCTGAAGGTGGGATGCGGGACGCCTTGTCTATTTTGGATCAAGCCCTAAGTTTGACACAGGGAAATGAGTTGACGACCGCCATCTCTGAAGAAATTACAGGAACCATTAGCCTATCAGCCTTGGATGATTATGTGGCCGCCTTGTCTCAACAGGATGTTCCCAAGGCTTTGTCTTGCTTGAATCTTCTTTTTGACAATGGTAAGAGCATGACTCGTTTTGTGACCGACCTTTTACACTATTTAAGAGACTTGTTAATTGTTCAAACAGGGGGAGAAAACACTCATCATAGTCCAGTCTTTGTAGAAAATTTGACACTTCCTCAAGAAAATCTGTTTGAAATGATTCGTTTGGCGACAGTCAGTTTAGCAGATATTAAGTCTAGTTTGCAGCCCAAGATTTATGCTGAGATGATGACTATCCGTTTGGCAGAGATTAAGCCTGAAGCAGCTCTTTCTGGGGCAGTTGAAAGTGAAATTTCTGCACTGAGACAGGAAGTTGCCCGTCTCAAACATGAACTGGCAAATGTAGGAACTGTATCTAAGCCAACAAATCCAGCTCCTAGTCGTCCAACAGCAGGCAAAACAGTCTATCGTGTGGATCGCAATAAAGTTCAATCTATCTTACAAGAGGCTGTCGAAAATCCTGATTTAGCACGTCAAAATCTGATTCGCTTGCAGAATGCTTGGGGAGAGGTGATTGAAAGTCTTGGAGGTCCTGATAAGGCTCTGCTAGTTGGTTCTCAACCGGTTGCAGCCAATGAACACCATGCTATTCTTGCTTTTGAATCTAACTTCAATGCTGGTCAAACCATGAAACGGGACAATCTCAACACCATGTTTGGCAACATCCTCAGTCAGGCAGCAGGTTTTTCACCCGAGATTTTAGCTATTTCCATGGAGGAATGGAAAGAAGTTCGCGCAGCCTTTTCAGCCAAAGCCAAATCTTCTCAAACTGAAAAAGAAGCAGAAGAAAGTCTGATTCCGGAAGGATTTGAATTTTTGGCTGATAAAGTAAAGGTAGAGGAAGACTAAAGAAAGATTTCATGATACAATAAGTTTATGAATAGACAACAATTTATTATCATCGCACTGTTTACAGCTGCTGAGACCTATTTTTTCAATGAAGCCTGGATGACTGGTCGCTATATTATGGCAGCCTTTTGGGCTATTTTGCTCTTTAGAAATTTCCGAGTTAGTTACTTGATGGGCAAGATTGTAGATGTCATTGACCAGCATTTAAAAGGAAAAGACTAGTCCTCAGCTTCTAGACAAAATCAAAGCCTTTTAGGCTTTTTTTTGTTATACTATAAAAGTATATTTATTGACCTTTTACCGTATTTTCTAGGGAAATCAAGTATGTTTCCAGTAAGCACTGTAAAGGCCTTGAAAAAGAAAGGAACTATCATGTCAGTATTAGAGATCAAAGATCTTCACGTTGAGATTGAAGGAAAAGAAATTTTAAAAGGGGTTAACCTGACCCTGAAAACAGGAGAAATCGCCGCTATCATGGGACCAAATGGTACTGGTAAATCGACTCTTTCTGCCGCTATCATGGGAAATCCAAACTATGAAGTTACCAAAGGTGAAGTCTTGTTTGATGGCGTAAACATCCTTGAGTTGGAAGTGGACGAGCGTGCGCGTATGGGACTTTTCCTTGCTATGCAATACCCATCAGAAATTCCTGGAATTACCAATGCTGAGTTTCTTCGTGCAGCTATGAATGCTGGTAAAGAAGACGATGAGAAGATTTCAGTTCGTGAGTTTATCACTAAACTCGACGAGAAGATGGAATTGCTCAACATGAAAGAAGAAATGGCTGAGCGTTACCTCAACGAAGGTTTCTCTGGTGGTGAGAAAAAACGTAATGAGATTCTTCAACTTTTGATGTTGGAGCCAACATTTGCCCTTTTGGATGAGATTGACTCTGGTCTTGATATTGACGCTCTTAAAGTTGTTTCTAAGGGTGTTAATGCCATGCGTGGTGAAGGCTTTGGTGCTATGATTATCACTCACTACCAACGTCTTTTGAACTACATCACACCAGACGTGGTACACGTGATGATGGAAGGGCGTGTTGTCCTTTCAGGTGGTCCAGAATTGGCTGCACGTTTGGAACGTGAAGGATACGCAAAACTAGCTGAAGAACTTGGCTACGACTACAAGGAAGAATTGTAATTCCCTCGTATCTTTTAGGAGAAGTAAATGACTAAAGAAAATATTAAACTTTTTTCAGAAATGCACGCTGAACCAAGCTGGTTGGCTGACCTCCGTCAAAAAGCTTTTGATAAGATTGAGAGCCTAGAATTACCAGTTATTGAGCGTGTGAAATTCCACCGTTGGAATCTTGGTGATGGAACGATTACAGAAAGTGAGCCATCAGCAAATGTTCCAGATTTCACTGCACTAGATAATCACTTGAAGTTGGTGCAAGTAGGAACTCAAACTGTTTTTGAGCAAACTCCAGTTGAGTTAGCTGAACAGGGTGTTGTCTTCACAGATTTCCATTCAGCTTTAGAAGAAATTCCAGAGCTGATCGAAGAATTCTTCATGTCATCTGTTAAGTATGACGATGACAAGTTGGCAGCCTACCATACAGCTTATTTCAATAGTGGTGCTGTTCTCTATATTCCTGATAACGTTGAGATTAAAGAACCAATCGAAGGAATTTTCTATCAAGACAGCGATAGTGATGTGCCGTTTAACAAGCATATTATGATTATCGCTGGTAAGAACAGTAAGATTAGTTATCTGGAGCGTTTAGAGTCACGTGGTGGAGGTAGTGCTAAGGCAACTGCAAATATCACAGTTGAAGTGATTGCACGTTCTGGTGCGCAAGTTAAGTTTGCTGCGATTGACCGTCTAGGTGAAAACGTCACTGCTTACATTAGCCGTCGTGGTAAATTAGGTAACGATGCAAGCATTGACTGGGCAATCGGTGTCATGAACGAAGGGAACGTCGTTGCGGACTTTGATAGCGACTTGATTGGAAATGGTAGCCATGCTGACCTTAAAGTCGTAGCTCTTTCAAGTGGCCGTCAAGTGCAAGGAATTGATACTCGTGTAACCAACTATGGTTGCAACTCAATCGGAAATATCCTACAACATGGGGTTATTCTTGAAAAAGCAACCTTGACCTTTAATGGTATTGGCCACATTATCAAGGGTGCCAAGGGAGCAGATGCGCAACAAGAGAGCCGTGTTCTTATGCTTTCAGACCAAGCGCGTTCAGATGCCAATCCAATCCTTTTGATTGATGAAAATGACGTTACTGCAGGACACGCGGCTTCTATCGGTCAGGTAGATCCAGAAGATATGTATTACCTCATGAGCCGTGGCTTGGATAAGGCAACTGCAGAACGCTTGGTTGTCCGTGGTTTCCTTGGATCTGTTATCGTGGAGATTCCAGTCAAGGAAGTTCGTGATGAAATGATTGCAACTATCGAAGAAAAATTGTCAAAACGCTAAGGGGTAGCCTATGTTAGATGTAGAAGCGATTCGCAAGGATTTTCCAATTTTAGACCAGATTGTTAATGATGAACCATTGGTTTATTTGGACAATGCTGCGACGACACAAAAACCACTAGCAGTTCTGGAGACGATTAACCGCTACTATGAGAACGACAATGCCAATGTTCATCGTGGGGTTCATACCTTGGCGGAGCGGGCGACAGCTTCCTATGAGGCGGCTCGTGAAACCATTCGTAAGTTTATCAATGCAGGGTCTACAAAGGAAGTTCTCTTTACTAGAGGAACGACAACCAGTCTGAACTGGGTGGTGCGCTTTGCAGAGGAAGTCTTGACTGAGGGAGACCAGGTTTTGATTTCTGTCATGGAACACCATTCCAACATCATTCCTTGGCAGGAAGCCTGCCGTAAGACTGGGGCAGAGCTTGTCTATGTCTATCTCAAGGATGGAGCTCTGGATATGGATGATTTGCGAGCTAAATTGACTGACAAGGTCAAGTTTGTTTCGCTAGCTCACGCCTCAAATGTTCTTGGTGTAGTCAATCCGATTAAAGAAATCACGCAAATGGCCCACCAAGTTGGAGCCATCATGGTGGTGGATGGTGCTCAATCTACTCCTCATATGAAGATCGATGTCCAGGACTTGGATGTGGACTTCTTTGCCTTTTCAGGTCACAAGATGGCGGGTCCAACTGGTATCGGTGTTCTTTACGGTAAAGAAAAGTATCTGGAACAAATGTCACCAGTAGAATTTGGCGGTGAAATGATTGATTTCGTCTATGAGCAATCTGCTAGCTGGAAGGAATTGCCTTGGAAATTTGAGGCTGGAACACCAAATATGGCAGGTGCAATTGGACTTGCTGCGGCAGTAGATTATCTTGAAAAGATTGGTATGGATGCGATTGAAGCTCATGAACAAGAATTGATTGCATATGTCTTTCCAAAGTTGCAGGCGATTGAAGGACTGACCATTTATGGTTCACAGGACTTGGCTCAACGTTCAGGTGTGATTGCCTTTAATCTAGGCGATCTCCATCCTCACGACCTTGCAACAGCTTTGGATTATGAAGGAGTAGCTGTTCGTGCAGGTCACCACTGTGCGCAACCCTTGCTTCAGTATTTGGATGTCCCAGCAACAGCTCGTGCAAGTTTTTATATCTACAATACCAAGGCAGATTGCGATAAACTAGTCGATGCCTTACAAAAGACAAAGGAGTTTTTCAATGGCACTTTCTAAACTAGATAGCCTTTATATGGCAGTGGTAGCGGACCATTCGAAAAATCCACATCACCAAGGGAAGTTAGAAGACGCTGAACAAATCAGTCTCAACAATCCGACTTGTGGGGATGTTATCAATCTCTCTGTCAAGTTTGATGCAGAGGATCGTTTGGAAGATATCGCTTTTCTAAACTCAGGTTGCACCATCTCTACAGCATCTGCTAGTATGATGACGGACGCAGTTTTAGGAAAAACCAAACAAGAAATCTTAGAACTTGCGACTATTTTTTCTGAAATGGTTCAAGGGCAAAAAGATGAACGCCAAGACCAACTTGGCGATGCAGCCTTCTTGTCAGGAGTTGCTAAATTCCCTCAACGAATCAAGTGTGCAACCCTAGCTTGGAACGCCCTGAAGAAAACAATTGAAAATCAAAAAAATCAGTAAGACAAGTTTCTTTTGTCTTATGAATCAGTAGAAATAAAGAATGAAAGAAAGGATATTATGGCTGAAGAAAGAGTAGAACCAAAACCAATTGACCTTGGTGAATATAAATTTGGTTTCCATGATGATGTAGAGCCTGTCCTATCGACAGGAAAAGGATTGAATGAAGATGTCATTCGTGAACTATCAGCTGCTAAGGGAGAACCTGAGTGGATGCTAGAATTCCGTTTGAAGTCTTATGAAACCTTCAAGAAAATGCCCATGCAAACTTGGGGAGCAGACTTGTCAGAGATTGATTTTGATGACTTGATCTACTACCAAAAACCATCTGATAAACCAGCCCGTTCATGGGACGAAGTTCCTGAAAAAATCAAAGAAACCTTTGAACGAATCGGGATTCCAGAAGCTGAACGTGCTTATCTAGCAGGAGCCTCTGCCCAGTACGAGTCAGAAGTGGTTTACCACAACATGAAGGAAGAGTTCCAGAAATTGGGTATTATCTTTACAGATACGGATTCTGCCCTCAAGGAATACCCAGACTTGTTTAAACAATACTTTGCTAAGTTGGTACCGCCGACTGATAACAAGTTGGCAGCTCTTAACTCAGCAGTATGGTCAGGTGGAACCTTTATCTACGTACCAAAAGGGGTCAAAGTGGATATTCCACTTCAAACTTACTTCCGTATCAACAACGAAAATACTGGTCAGTTTGAACGTACCTTGATTATCGTTGATGAGGGAGCAAGTGTTCATTATGTAGAAGGATGTACAGCGCCAACTTATTCAAGTAACAGCTTGCATGCTGCCATCGTAGAAATCTTTGCCTTAGATGGTGCTTATATGCGTTATACAACCATCCAGAACTGGTCTGATAACGTCTATAACTTGGTAACGAAACGTGCTAAGGCTCAAAAGGATGCCACTGTTGAGTGGATTGATGGTAACTTGGGTGCCAAAACAACCATGAAATACCCATCTGTTTACCTTGATGGAGAAGGGGCGCGTGGTACTATGCTTTCTATTGCCTTTGCTAATGCAGGGCAACATCAGGATACTGGAGCTAAGATGATCCACAACGCTCCACATACAAGCTCGTCTATCGTGTCTAAATCCATCGCTAAAGGTGGAGGAAAGGTTGACTATCGTGGACAAGTAACCTTTAATAAAAACTCTAAAAAATCTGTCTCTCACATCGAGTGTGATACCATTATTATGGATGACTTGTCAGCATCAGATACCATTCCGTTTAATGAAATTCACAACTCACAAGTCGCTTTGGAACACGAAGCTAAGGTATCTAAGATTTCAGAAGAGCAACTCTATTACCTCATGAGCCGTGGATTGTCAGAATCAGAAGCGACAGAAATGATTGTTATGGGATTTGTAGAACCCTTTACAAAAGAACTTCCAATGGAGTATGCTGTTGAGCTGAACCGCTTGATTAGCTACGAAATGGAAGGATCAGTTGGGTAAAAGAAAACGGAAAAGCAAATGGGATTCTTAAAAAAATTATTTGGTAATGTTGAAAAAGCGAATAAAGGTGAAATTCCTGTCGAGGAAATTGTTCCACCATTTACAAATGATTTATCTGAAGAAGCAGATGATTATTGGAGACAAACGGAAGAGCTTCTCTTGATAAACGCTGTAAAAGCTGTTGGTGGTCCCGAGTCAGTAGACCGTGCTTTTGTTCTTGCTAATTTCAAGGAAAATCAAGAAACCTTTGATCTCTTTTATCAAGTAAACGGTCAGCTCCTTTCGTGGAAAGAGATGGATGACAGTATTGTCGCTAAGATTAGTAATCAATTACTTCCTCAAGCGCAAGAGGTAGCTCGAGCAGTAAATGAGAATTACGAAAAAGCGAAGGTTCCAGTCATTGAATACGCTATGCTTCAGTTTGAAACTGCAACCATGGCTTGGTTTGGTCGGAAGCTCACAACAGCTTATCCAGAAGCACAATTGACTTTTGAAGAATTGGTATCTGGTTGGCATGCTATTTTGAAACAAGAAATTCCAAATCGTCCTTTAGATAGTGACCGTCCGTTTCCGTATTATGAAATTTAAAAAACAAAAAAATCGCGGTTTAAAATCGCGATTTTTTATAATTTTTCGTTGATGAAGCGGATAAACTGATTCCACCAAACTTTTAAGAAGAAGGCTTTTTCAACTTTCTTTTCTGCTACCATTTCAAAACTAGGACGTTCTGTAGTGATGTAACCTTGACCAATCAAATCATTGTCTTCATAAGTCAAATGTCCAACCACAGTTCCGGCTTCAAGTGGTGCTGGAATTGCCTTAGAATCAGGTGTGAATTGAATTGTTTGGGACGATTGTCCCCCAACACGTTCAATTAGAGAGATATCATCTTTGGCAACGGCAGTGACTGTATCTTCTTTTCCATCTTGTACAGGGGCTTTACTATCTTGATAGGCATCACCTTTCTGAACGATTTTGCGAAGTGTGAATGTAGAAGAGATATAATCCATTAGTGAAGATGTAGCTGTGAAGCGAGCATAAGGATTATTGTCTTGATGATCTGCATTCAAAACAACTGTGATGACCCTCATCCCTTTTTCGACAGTAGTACCAACAAAAGATTCTCCAGCTTTGTCTGTTGTTCCTGTCTTAAGGCCATCAAAACCACCGCGATAAGCAGGCATACCCTCTAACATGTAGTTGGTAGAAGTGATTGTCATTCCAGCAAAAGTAGAAGAAGGTTTTTTCGTGATTTCCAAGACTTGTGGGTATTTTTTGATGAGATTGCGAGCAACGATAGCGACATCATAAGCACTGAGTTTATTTTCATCATCTTTTTTAGAGCCCGGGTAAATGTTATCCCCTAGAGTCTCATTGTTAAGACCTGTTGTATTAACAACAGTGGCATCCTGAATTCCCCATTCCAAGAGTTTTGCGCGCATCATATCGACGAAATCTTTTTCTGAGCCAGCAATTTTCTCAGCTAATGCAATAGCGGCGCTGTTGGCGCTAGATACTAGGGTTGCCTCAAGCAACTCTTCTACAGTATAATTACGAGCCTCCATAGGAACGTTACTCGCTTCAGAATTTGTCGTTAATTTGTAAGGATAATCAGAAATATCTACCGGAGTTGATAGTGTAATACTGCCATTTTCCAAGGCTTCATAGACAAGATAAACAGTAATTAACTTTGTGATTGAAGCAATTTCAACTGGCTGGGTTGCATCTTTCTCATAGAGAATTTTACCAGTATTCGCCTCAACGGCAATTGCATGTTTAGCAGCAATATTAAAATCTTGAGCAGCAACAGTAGATGCTGAGCCAATAACGGAAAGGCTTAAAAGAGTTAAAATTATTTTTTTCATAGTAAGTTTATTCTATCATAAAGAAAAAAATATTCCCAGTTTCATGATATAAGAAAGAAGCTTTTTTGAAAGTGTGGTAAAATAGATGAATGGAGGTACCTCATGTTTCGTAAGAATAAATTATTTTTTTGGACCAGTGAGATTTTACTATTAACCATTATCTTTTATTTATGGAGAGAGATGGGAGCGATTATTACACCTTTTGTAAGCGTTGCAAACACTATAATGATTCCCTTTCTTTTAGGTGGTTTTTTATATTATTTGACCAATCCTATTGTAAATTTTTTACAAAAGTATTTCAAAATTAACCGTATCATTGGTATTCTACTAACCTTGTGCGCCTTGGTTTGGGGGCTAGTTATTGGGGTAGTCTATCTCTTACCGATTTTGATTAATCAGCTGACAAGTTTGATTGCAACAAGTCAGACAATTTATAGTCGTTTGCAAGATTTGATTGTGGATTTATCTACTTATCCAGCCTTTCAAAATTTAGATATTCAAGCGACGATTCAACAGTTAAATCTCTCCTATGTAGATATTCTACAGAATATCCTAAATAGTGTAACGAATAGTGTTGGAAGTGTCCTATCTGCGCTCTTTAGTACTGTTTTGATTATTATCATGACCCCTGTATTTTTAATTTATTTTTTGTTAGATGGTCACAAGTTCTTGCCGATGCTTGAACGTACTGTTTTAAAGCGAGACAAGTTGCATATTACAGGTCTTTTAAAAAATTTGAATACTACAATTGCTCGATATATTAGTGGAGTTGCTATTGATGCGATTATTATTGGTTGTTTGGCCTTTATCGGATATAGCGTAATCGGTTTGAAATACGCTTTGGTCTTCGCTATCTTTTCAGGATTAGCCAATCTCATTCCTTATGTAGGCCCAAGTATTGGTTTGATTCCGATGATTATCGCTAATGTCTTTACTGATCCTCATAGAATGCTGATTGCAGTTGTTTATATGCTGATTATTCAACAAGTGGATGGAAATATTCTTTACCCTCGAATCGTTGGTGGTGTGATGAAGGTTCATCCAATTACGATTTTAGTATTACTTTTGTTATCAAGTAATATCTATGGTGTCATTGGTATGATTGTCGCAGTACCAACCTATTCTATCTTAAAAGAAATTTCTAAGTTTTTATCACGCTTGTATGAAAATCATAAAATAATGAAAGAACGAGAAAGAGAATTAGCTAAGTAAAAGTCAGGAAATTCCTGATTTTTCTTTTTCATTAAAGAAGTGATAGGAGTAGAATTACCGTTTAGATTAGCAGATTAAGAATAATTCACAAAAACTTTGTAAAACACTTGCAATTTAGCTGAAATTTGATAAAATAGTAAGGAAAGTTAGACTGTATTGCCTACTGTCTATCTATAAAATATATTTTATTGGAGGCTTTTACTCAAATGGCAAAAGAAAAATACGATCGTAGTAAACCACACGTTAACATTGGTACTATCGGACACGTTGACCACGGTAAAACTACTTTGACAGCAGCTATCACAACTGTTTTGGCACGTCGCTTGCCTTCAGCTGTTAACCAACCTAAAGACTATGCGTCTATCGATGCTGCTCCAGAAGAACGCGAACGCGGTATCACAATCAACACTGCGCACGTTGAGTACGAAACTGAAAAACGTCACTACGCTCACATCGACGCTCCAGGACACGCGGACTACGTTAAAAACATGATCACTGGTGCCGCTCAAATGGACGGAGCTATCCTTGTAGTAGCTTCAACTGACGGACCAATGCCACAAACTCGTGAGCACATCCTTCTTTCACGTCAGGTTGGTGTTAAACACCTTATCGTCTTCATGAACAAAGTTGACTTGGTTGACGACGAAGAATTGCTTGAATTGGTTGAAATGGAAATCCGTGACCTATTGTCAGAATACGACTTCCCAGGTGACGATCTTCCAGTTATCCAAGGTTCAGCTCTTAAAGCCCTTGAAGGTGACACTAAATACGAAGATATCGTTATGGAATTGATGAACACAGTTGATGAGTACATCCCAGAACCAGAACGTGACACTGACAAACCATTGCTTCTTCCAGTCGAAGACGTATTCTCAATCACTGGACGTGGTACAGTTGCTTCAGGACGTATCGACCGTGGTATCGTTAAAGTCAACGACGAAATCGAAATCGTTGGTATCAAAGAAGAAACTCAAAAAGCAGTTGTTACTGGTGTTGAAATGTTCCGTAAACAACTTGACGAAGGTCTTGCCGGAGATAACGTAGGTGTCCTTCTTCGTGGTGTTCAACGTGATGAAATCGAACGTGGACAAGTTATCGCTAAACCAGGTTCAATCAACCCACACACTAAATTCAAAGGTGAAGTCTACATCCTTACTAAAGAAGAAGGTGGACGTCACACTCCATTCTTCAACAACTACCGTCCACAATTCTACTTCCGTACTACTGACGTTACAGGTTCAATCGAACTTCCAGCAGGTACTGAAATGGTAATGCCTGGTGATAACGTGACAATCGACGTTGAGTTGATCCACCCAATCGCCGTAGAACAAGGTACTACATTCTCTATCCGTGAGGGTGGACGTACTGTTGGTTCAGGTATGGTTACAGAAATCGAAGCTTAATTCGATTTAGTTCCCAGAAGAACAATTATTTAAGTCAGACACTAAAAGAATCTTGCTATGCAAGGTTCTTTTTTTCTGATATTGAACTAAAATTGAAGAATTGTACACAAAAAAGCTCTATACACTTGATGGGCATAGAGCAAACGGAGCTTTATCTGATATAGAGTTCTTGGTTTTTCAAGACAATTTCACGTACGCTTGCAAACTTTTTGAGTTTTTTGATTTCTTCTGGATGAGTGACGAGAGTGATAACATAGCCTTCTTTACCCATGCGACCTGTACGGCCAGCACGGTGAGTGTAGGTTTCGCTATCTCTAGGAACATCAAAGTTTACGACACATTCGAGGCTATCGATATCAATTCCACGAGCCAGAAGGTCTGTTGCGAGAAGTAGGGTTAGTTGCTTGTCTTTAAACTTTTCTAAGATGACTTTTCTAAATTTGACATTGACATCACTAGCGAGGGAAACAGCCAGGATATCCCGATATTGTAGTTTTTCTTCTGCACTTCCAAGGTCTGATAGGCTGTTAAAGAAGACTAGACCACGGAAATCCTCTACATGAGCCAGTTTTCGTAGCATATCCACTCGGTGACGTTGCTCTACCTGCATGTAGAAGTGCTGGATGTTGTCCAGTTTTTGATCAGAGAGATTAATGGTACGTGTGTTAGGCGCAATCTTCTTTTGGTCAAACTTGGTTGTCGCACTCATATAGACAAGTTGGTGGTCACGAGGTGCGTAGTGAGTAATTTTCTCGACAAAGTGTATCTGAGAATCATCTAGTAATTGGTCGAATTCATCCAGGATGATGGTTTCCACATTCATCATCTTGATTTTTTTCAATTTAATCAGTTCAAAGATACGGCCAGGGGTTCCAATCAGAATTTCTGGTCCTTTTTTGAGTCGTTCAATTTGACGTTTTTGACTCGAACCTGATAAGAAGAGTTGGGTAGTTAAGCAGATAGCTTCAGCCCACGTTTTACATACATCAAAAATCTGTCCAGCAAGCTCAGTATTTGGTGCTAGAATCAAGAGTTGTTGGGTTTTTTTCTTTTGTAGTCTGAGAAGACTTGGTAGAAGGTAAGCTAGGGTCTTACCAGTTCCTGTTGGGCTCACTCCTAGGAGGTTTTCTCCAGCAAGAAGGGACTCAAATAGTTGAGTTTGAATGGGAGTGAATTCTTGGAAATCGAGTTGGTCACTCAGTTCTTGCCATTCAGTCGGTAGTTTGGTTTTCATTTTTCTGCCTCAAATCTAATGCCAGCAGTCTGGCGCATAGTATATAGTAGCTCATGAACTGAACTTGCATCTTCCAGCCAAATTTGGTAGAGATTCAGATCTGGTTGCTGGATCATGTGTGCAAATGCAGCGACTTCCTCAGTCATCGTATGAGGAGTCTGTTGGATAGGGAGTTGGACTTGATTGCCTTGATGGTCGGTAAAAATAGCTGAGCTGACATGTTCGATGGTGTTGAGGGTCAAGGTACCATCTGTCGTATAAATCTCGCAAGGGAGATTGGAAGTGATGTTTTTTCCAGCCTTGATGTGAACTTGAAAGTCTGGGTAGAAGAGGATTCCGTCACCATTTAGGTCAATGCTATTGTCAAGCTGTTGCCCCTGATAGGTTGCGTCCTGAGCCTTTCCAAAGAGACGAACGGCAGCGTAGAGAGGATAAATCCCCAAATCCATAAGCGCTCCACCAGCAAAACGATCTGAAAAGACATTTGGTATCTGTCCAGCCAACAAGTTAGGCATTTTGGAAGAATACTTGGCATAGTTGAAATCTGCCCCTAAAATTTGCTTGTCTGCTAAAAAGTTTTTGATAGTTATAAAAGCTTTTTCATGGTAATTGCGAGCTGCTTCGAATATAAAACAGTGATTTTTCTCAGCTGTATGTCTCAAATCTAGCCATTCTTGTGGCTGAGTGACAGCTGGTTTTTCAAGAATGACGTGTTTACCTGCAGACAAGGCAGCTTTTGCCTGAGCAAAATGTAAGGAATTTGGACTGGCAATATAGACCACATCAAAGGAGCTCTTGAAGAAGTCTTCTAACTGATCAAAGAGTTGGATACCCTGATAGCGAGAAGCAAAGGTTGCCGCAGTTTCTAGTTTTCTAGAATAGACTGCGACCAGCTTGTATTCTCCACTGATATGGGCTGCTTCTATGAAGTGGTGGCTGATAGCCCCTGTTCCGATGACACCTAATTTAAGCATAGTTACTCCTTTTCCAATTTCAAATC
Organism: Streptococcus mitis; assembly: GCF_022137125.1. Taxonomy (GTDB): domain Bacteria; phylum Bacillota; class Bacilli; order Lactobacillales; family Streptococcaceae; genus Streptococcus; species Streptococcus mitis_CE. The sequence goes on from NZ_JAKNEQ010000001.1 coordinate 366,111, forward strand.
CTTCTTTCATTATAACATAGATAGACAGGACTATCCAACAGAGGGGAAAAAATTTCAAATAAGCTACTAGGTCTTTTCCAAAGAAAGTGGTACAATAATGAGATGAGTAAATGAAATGGGAGGGAAAATGAGGTTATTACCTATAAGAAAAATATCACGTCAGTCTAAGAGGCTAGCGCTTTTTTTGACTTTTTGTGCAGGTTATGTAGATGCCTATACGTTTATTTTGCGAGGGAATACTCTTGTAGCTGGACAAACTGGGAATGTCGTCTTTCTTTCAGTAGAATTAATTCAAAATAATGTTTCAGATGTTAGGGACAAGGTTCTCACCTTGTTAGCTTTTATGATGGGGGTCTTTCTATTAACAATTTATAAGGAAAAATTGAGAATTGTGAAAAAGCCAATTTTGTCATTGCTTCCTTTAGCAATCTTATCAATTATTATTGGTTTTGTGCCGCAAACTGTAGATAATATTTATCTAGTACCGCCCTTAGCCTTTTGTATGGGATTGGTGACAACTGCTTTTGGAGAAGTATCGGGTATTGCCTATAATAACGCTTTTATGACAGGAAATATCAAACGGACCATGCTGGCTTTTGGAGATTATTTCCGAACCAAGCACACTCCTTTTTTGCGTGAAGGGTTCATATTTGTTAGCCTGCTTAGTAGTTTTGTCCTTGGCGTTGTCTTTTCAGCCTATTTGACGATTTTCTATCATGAAAAGACCATTCTTGGTGTTCCTATTATGATGAGTATTTTTTACCTCAGCATGCTTTTTGCCAAGTGGCGGAAAAAAGTAAAAGAAAAAGCTACATTTTAGGTGTTATTACTTGTAAGAAAATAGGAGATATGCTATACTTGAAGAGTTGACTATGCACGATCCTGTGCAACCGCACGAACATCGTTGCTTGATTATTCAAGTTTAAGTGGTTCGTCCCACGATGCTAGGCGAGTCTTCACAAAAAATTCGGGGAAACCCATAAAAATCATAGGAGGTGCATAATGAGCACATACGCAATTATCAAAACTGGCGGAAAACAAGTTAAAGTTGAAGTTGGTCAAGCAGTTTACGTTGAAAAATTGAACGTTGAAGCTGGTCAAGAAGTTACTTTTAACGAAGTTGTTCTTGTTGGTGGTGAAAACACTGTTGTCGGAACTCCACTTGTTGCTGGAGCTACTGTAGTTGGAACTGTTGAAAAACAAGGAAAACAAAAGAAAGTTGTTACTTACAAGTACAAACCTAAAAAAGGTAGCCACCGTAAACAAGGTCACCGTCAACCATATACAAAAGTTGTCATCAACGCAATCAACGCTTAATTTTAAGGAGAACACATGATACAGGCAGTCTTTGAGAGAGCCGAAGATGGCGAGCTGAGGAGTGCGGAAATTACTGGACACGCCGAGAGTGGCGAATACGGCTTTGATGTCGTGTGTGCATCGGTTTCTACGCTTGCCATTAACTTTATCAATTCTATTGAGAAATTTGCAGGCTATGAACCAATCCTAGAATTAAACGAAGATGAAGGTGGCTATCTGATGGTTGAAATACCAAAAGATCTTCCTTCACACCAGAGAGAAATGACCCAGTTATTCTTTGAATCATTTTTCTTAGGTATGGCAAACTTATCGGAGAACTCTTCAGAGTTCGTCCAAACCAGAGTTATCACAGAAAACTAACACGGAGGAAAACATTATGTTAAAAATGACTCTTAACAACTTGCAACTTTTCGCCCACAAAAAAGGTGGAGGTTCTACATCAAACGGACGTGATTCACAAGCGAAACGTCTTGGAGCTAAAGCAGCTGACGGACAAACTGTAACAGGTGGATCAATCCTTTACCGTCAACGTGGTACACACATCTACCCAGGTGTAAACGTTGGACGTGGTGGAGACGATACTTTGTTCGCTAAAGTTGAGGGCGTAGTACGCTTTGAACGTAAAGGACGCGATAAAAAGCAGGTTTCTGTTTACCCAATCGCTAAATAAAAAGGTCCAGTGAACCTTTTTATCCCGAGCCTTAAAATATAAAGGCGAGGAAGCTAGAAGTAGCATTAAATAAGGCTTTCCGAGTTTTCGGAGAGCCTATTTTTTTATTTTGATACCCATTTTGGTACCCATATTTTAAAACCATATGTAAGAAGAGAATTTATCGGCTACTTTATTTTACAATGAAAAAATAGTTGAATGTAAAACTTTTACAATAATGAATTTTATAAGGGAATAAGATATTGTAAAAATTGCTAAGATTTGATATTATAATTGTATCTGAGTAAGGAAGCAGGAATATGGAAAGGAGTGAGCCTATATGAAAAAATTATCATAATGATAGTCTGTTCAATCTCTTTTCTTGTTTTATCTGCTTGCGTTAGTAACAAAAAACTTATTCTTCCTGAACCTGAAACGATCTCTGTAATTTCCCTGCAGAAAACAATCTCTGAAGATATTAAAACTATAACCAAGAGAGAAGAAATCTCAAAATTGATTGAGGAGATACAGAAACAGTCCAAATCTACAACTTTGGAGAGTTTCAATGATCAACCGACAAATGTTAAAGATTACATCATTATCAAATTCACTCATCAGAATGAAGAAAATGATAGTGTAGCCTATCTATATACTATGAAAGAAAAACAGTATATTGAGCAACCCTATGTTGGGATTTGGGAGGTAAGTCCAGATATAGCGAATAGGGTTGAAGAAGCTTATTCTAGTTGATTTATAGAATAAAAGAAATTTTTAGAGAGTTTTCTTGTATCATGTTTTAAACGGTAAATCAACAAGATTTGCTGTTTTTATTTGTTTGAAATAAAATGAGGACTGAAAAAAGATATCATTCTAATTCTTGTATTGGGGTATTAGAGTATTCGCTTAGACTTGAAAATTTCCAGACTTTTTTCCTTTTTGGAAAACTTCTAAAATATGGTATAATGAAAAGATAAAGAAGTTGGGGGTAGAAGATGAACATTCAACAATTACGCTATGTTGTGGCTATTGCGAATAGCGGTACTTTTCGTGAAGCTGCTGAAAAGATGTATGTTAGTCAGCCGAGTCTGTCTATTTCTGTTCGTGATTTGGAAAAAGAGTTGGGCTTTAAGATTTTCCGTCGGACCAGCTCAGGGACTTTCTTGACTCGTCGTGGTATGGAATTTTATGAAAAAGCGCAAGAATTGGTTAAAGGATTTGATATTTTTCAAAATCAGTATGCCAATCCTGAGGAAGAAAAGGATGAATTTTCCATTGCTAGTCAGCACTATGACTTCTTGCCACCAACCATTACGGCCTTTTCAGAGCGCTATCCTGATTATAAGAACTTTCGTATTTTTGAATCAACTACTGTTCAAATTTTAGATGAAGTAGCGCAAGGGCATAGTGAGATTGGGATTATCTACCTCAACAATCAAAATAAAAAAGGTATTATGCAACGGGTTGAAAAGCTAGGTCTGGAGGTCATTGAATTGATTTCCTTCCATACCCACATTTATCTCCGCGAGGGGCATACTTTGGCTCAGAAAGAGGAATTGGTTATGGAGGATTTAGCTGATCTACCAACGGTTCGTTTCACTCAAGAGAAAGATGAGTACCTTTATTATTCAGAGAACTTTGTTGATACCAGTGCGAGCTCGCAGATGTTCAATGTGACAGACCGTGCTACTTTGAATGGTATTTTGGAGCGGACGGACGCTTATGCAACAGGTTCCGGATTTTTAGATAGTGACAGTGTCAATGGGATTACAGTCATTCGTCTCAAGGATAACCTAGATAATCGCATGGTCTATGTTAAACGTGAAGAAGTGGAGCTGAGTCAAGCTGGGACTCTCTTTGTAGAAGTCATGCAAGAATATTTTAATCAGAAGAGGAAATCATGAAAAAAAGAGGAATAGTGGCAGTCATTGTACTACTTTTGATTGGGCTTGATCAGTTGGTAAAATCCTATATCGTCCAGCAGATTCCACTGGGTGAAGTACGCTCTTGGATTCCCAATTTCGTTAGTTTGACCTACCTGCAAAATCGAGGTGCAGCCTTTTCCATGCTACAAGACCAGCAGTGGTTATTTGCTATCATTACACTGGTCGTTATGGTAGGTGCCATTTGGTATCTACATAAACACATGGAGGACTCACTTTGGATGGTCTTGGGTTTGACCTTGATTATTGCAGGTGGTCTTGGAAACTTTATTGACAGAATCAGTCAGGGCTTTGTTGTGGATATGTTCCACCTTGACTTTATCAATTTTGCAATTTTCAATGTGGCAGATAGCTATCTGACGGTTGGAGTGATTATTTTATTGATTGCAATGCTAAAAGAGGAAATAAATGGAAATTAAAATTGAAACTGGTGGCCTGCGTTTAGATAAGGCTTTGTCAGATTTGACAGAATTATCACGCAGTCTCGCGAATGAACAAATCAAATCAGGGCAGGTCTTGGTCAATGGTCAAGTCAAGAAAGCTAAATACACTGTCCAAGAAGGTGATATCGTCACTTACCATGTACCAGAGCCAGAGGTCTTAGAGTATGTAGCAGAGGAAATTCCTCTTGAAATTATCTATCAAGATGAGGATGTGGCTGTCGTTAACAAGCCTCAGGGAATGGTTGTCCACCCAAGTACTGGTCATACCAGTGGAACCCTAGTCAATGCCCTTATGTACCATATTAAGGATTTGTCGGGTATCAATGGGGTTCTACGTCCAGGAATTGTTCACCGTATTGATAAGGATACGTCAGGCCTTCTCATGATTGCTAAAAACGATGAGGCGCATCTAGCACTTGCCCAAGAACTCAAGGATAAAAAGTCTCTCCGCAAATATTGGGCTATTGTTCATGGAAATCTGCCTAATGATCGTGGTGTGATTGAAGCTCCGATTGGCCGTAGTGAAAAAGACCGTAAGAAACAGGCTGTGACTGCTAAAGGGAAGCCTGCAGTGACCCGTTTCCACGTCTTAGAACGTTTTGGTGATTACAGCTTGGTAGAGTTGCAGCTAGAGACAGGACGCACTCATCAAATCCGTGTTCACATGGCTTATATTGGCCATCCAGTCGCTGGTGATGAGGTCTATGGTCCTCGCAAGACTTTGAAAGGACATGGACAATTTCTCCATGCCAAGACTCTAGGCTTTACCCATCCGAGAACAGGTGAGACCATGGAATTTATAGCAGATATCCCAGAGATTTTTAAGGAAACATTGGAGAGATTGAGAAAGTAAGAATGAAAAAGAAATTAACTAGTTTAGCACTTGCAGGTGCTTTTTTATGCTTGTCATTTCATGGGAATGTTCAAGCTCAAGAAAGTTCAGGAAATAAAATCCACTTTATAAATGTTCAGGAAGGTGGCAGTGATGCGATCATTCTTGAAAGTAATGGACATTTTGCCATGGTGGATACAGGAGAAGATTATGATTTCCCAGATGGAAGTGATTCTCGTTACCCATGGAGAGAAGGAATTGAAACATCTTATAAGCATGTTCTGACAGATCGTGTTTCGCGACATTTAAAGGAATTGGGTGTCCAAAAACTTGATTTTATTTTGGTAACCCATACCCATAGTGACCATATTGGAAACGTTGATGAGTTACTGCAAACCTATCCAGTTGGTCGTATCTACATGAAAAAATACTCTGATAGTCGGATTACAACACCAACTCATCTATGGGATAATCTGTATGGCTATGATAAGGTTTTACAGACTGCTGCAGAAAAAGGTGTTTCAGTTATTCAAAACATTACACAAGGAGATGCTCATTTTCAGTTTGGGGACATGGATATTCAACTCTATAACTATGAAAATGAAACTGATTCATCAGGTGAATTAAAGAAAATTTGGGATGACAATTCTAATTCTTTGATTAGTGTAGTGAAAGTCAATGGTAAGAAAATTTACCTCGGAGGAGATTTGGATAATGCTCATGGAGCAGAAGACAAGTATGGTCCTCTCATTGGAAAAGTTGATTTGATGAAGTTTAATCATCACTATGATACCAATAAATCAAACACCAAGGATTTCATTAAAAATTTGAGTCCGAGTTTGATTGTTCAAACTTCGGATAGTTTACCTTGGAAAAATGGTGTTGATAGTGAGTATGTCAATTGGCTCAAAGAACGAGGAATTGAGAGAATTAACGCAGCCAGCAAAGACTATGATGCGACAGTTTTTGATATTCGACAAGATGGTTTTGTCAATATTTCAACTTCTTACAAGCAGATTCCAAGTTTTCAAGCTGGTTGGCATAAGAGTGCTTATGGAAACTGGTGGTATCAAGCGCCTGACTCTACAGGAGAATATGCAGTTGGTTGGAATGAAATCAAGGGTGAATGGTATTACTTCAACCAAACGGGTATCTTGTTACAGAATCAATGGAAAAAATGGAACAATCGTTGGTTCTATTTGACAGACTCTGGTGCATCTGCTAAAAATTGGAAGAAAATCAATGGAAGCTGGTATTATTTCAACAAAGAAAATCAGATGGAGACTGGTTGGCTTAATACTGGCGGTCAGACCTATTATCTATCAAATGATGGGGATATGATAACAGGATGGCGTAAGATTGATGGACAATGGTACTATTTTGCTCAATCAGGGGAAATGAAAACGAGCTGGGTAAAAGATAAAGAAACCTGGTACTATATGGATTCTACTGGTACCATGAAGACAGGCGAGATAGAAGTTTCTGGTCATCATTACTATCTAGAAGAATCAGGAGCTATGAAGCAAGGCTGGCTTAAAAAGGCAAATGATTGGTATTTCTACAAGACAGATGGTTCACGAGCTATAGGTTGGATTAAAGACAAGGATAAATGGTACTTCTTGAAAGAAAATGGTCAATTACTTGTGAATGGTAAGACACCAGAAGGTTATACTGTTGATTCAAGTGGTGCCTGGTTAGTGGATGTTCCGGTAGAGAAATCTGCTACAACTAGAGATACAAGTAACTCAGAAATAAAAGAATCCAATGAAGTAGTGAAAAAAGATCTTGAAAATAAAGAAACGAGTCAACACGAAAGTATTACAAGTTCTTCAACTAGTCAAGATTTGACTTCTTCAACTTCACAAAGCTCTGAAACGAGTGCAAATAAATCGGAATCAGAACAGTAGTAAAAAAGAAGGTTTTAGGGCCTTCTTTTTCCTATCAACTCTTTTCTATTTCCTGCCATTCATGTTATAATGGATAAATATGAAGAATCGGAGTGAGACTATGAAATACAAACGGATTGTCTTTAAGGTGGGAACTTCTTCTCTGACAAATGAGGATGGAAGTTTATCACGTAGTAAGGTAAAGGCTATTACCCAGCAGTTGGCTATGTTGCACGAGGCTGGTCATGAATTGATTTTGGTGTCGTCAGGTGCCATTGCAGCTGGTTTTGGGGCCTTAGGATTTAAAAAGCGTCCGACTAAGATTGCTGATAAGCAGGCTTCAGCAGCGGTAGGGCAAGGCCTTTTGTTGGAAGAATACACGACTAATCTTCTCTTGCGACAAATCGTTTCTGCACAAATCTTGCTGACCCAGGATGATTTTGTGGATAAGCGCCGTTATAAAAATGCCCATCAGGCTTTGTCGGTTTTACTTAGCCGTGGGGCGATTCCTATCATCAATGAGAATGACAGTGTCGTTATTGATGAGCTCAAGGTTGGGGACAATGATACTCTGAGTGCACAGGTTGCAGCCATGGTCCAAGCAGATCTTTTGGTCCTCTTGACAGACGTAGACGGTCTATATACAGGAAATCCTAGTTCAGATCCAAGAGCCAAACGCTTGGAGAAAATCGAGACCATCAATCGTGAGATTATTGATATGGCTGGCGGAGCCGGTTCTTCAAACGGTACTGGGGGCATGTTAACCAAAATCAAAGCTGCAACTATTGCGACAGAATCGGGCGTTCCTGTTTATATATGCTCATCCTTGAAGGCAGATGCAATGATTGAGGCTGCAGAGGAGACCAAGGATGGTTCCTACTTTGTTGCGCAAGAGAAGGGACTTCGTACCCAAAAACAATGGCTGGCCTTTTATGCTCAGAGTCAAGGTTCTATTTGGGTTGATAAAGGTGCTGCAGAAGCTCTCTCTCAACATGGCAAGAGTCTCCTTTTATCTGGTGTTGTTGAAGCAGAAGGTGCCTTTTCTTACGGTGATATCGTGACAGTATTTGACAAGGAAAGTGGAAAATCACTTGGAAAAGGACGCGTGCAATTTGGAGCATCTGCTTTGGAGGATATGTTGCGTTCTCAAAAAGCTAAGGGTGTCTTGATTCACCGCGATGACTGGATTTCCATTACTCCTGAAATCCAACTACTCTTTACAGAATTTTAGAGGTAAACTATGGTAAGTACACAAGAACAATTTGAACAGGTACAGGCTGTTAAAAAATCAATCAACACAGCTAGTGAAGAGGTGAAAAACCAAGCCTTGCTAGCCATGGCTGATCATTTATTAGCAGCTACTGAGGAGATTTTAGCGGCAAATGACCTTGATATGGAAGCTGCTAAGGGTAAAATCTCAGATGTGATGCTGGATCGTCTTTATTTGGATGCAAGTCGTATAGAAGCGATGGCAACTGGGATTCGTGAAGTGGTTGCTTTACCAGATCCAATCGGTGAAATTTTAGAAATCAATCAGCTTGAAAATGGTTTGGTTATCACAAAGAAACGTGTAGCTATGGGAGTTATTGGTATTATCTATGAAAGCCGTCCAAATGTGACGTCTGATGCAGCTGCTTTGGCTCTTAAAAGTGGAAATGCAGTTGTTCTTCGTAGTGGTAAGGACGCCTATCAAACAGCCCATGCCATTGTCACAGCCTTGAAGAAGGGCTTGGAGACGACTACCATTCATCCAGATGTGATTCAACTAGTGGAAGATACCAGCCGAGAAAGCAGCTATGCCATGATGAAGGCAAAGGGCTATCTAGACCTTCTCATTCCTCGTGGGGGATCTGGTTTGATCAATGCAGTGGTTGAAAATGCTATCGTACCAGTTATCGAGACAGGAACTGGGATTGTCCATGTTTATGTCGATAAGGATGCAGACGAAGACAAAGCTCTGTCTATCATCAACAATGCTAAAACCAGTCGTCCTTCTGTTTGTAATGCCATGGAGGTTCTGCTGGTTCATGAAGACAAGGCAGCAAGCTTCCTTCCTCGCTTGGAGCAAGTTCTAGTTGCAGAGCGTAAAGAAGCTGGGCTGGAACCAATTCAATTCCGACTTGATAGCAAAGCAAGCCAGTTTGTTTCTGGTCAAGCGGCTGAAGCTCAAGACTTTGACACCGAGTTTTTAGACTATGTATTAGCTGTTAAGGTTGTGAGCAGTTTAGAAGAAGCGGTTGCCCATATTGAAACCCACAGTACCCATCATTCGGATGCCATTGTGACGGAAAATGCTGAAGCTGCAGCTTACTTTACAGATCAAGTGGACTCTGCAGCCGTCTATGTCAATGCCTCAACTCGTTTCACAGATGGTGGCCAATTTGGTCTTGGTTGTGAAATGGGGATTTCTACTCAGAAATTGCACGCGCGTGGTCCAATGGGCTTGAAGGAGTTGACTAGCTACAAGTATGTGGTTACTGGTGACGGACAGATAAGGGAGTAAGAGATGAAGATTGGATTTATCGGTTTGGGGAATATGGGAGCTAGTTTGGCCAAGGCTGTTTTGCAGGCCAAGACGGGTGCTGACCTTCTCCTTGCCAATCGTAGTCAAGTCAAGGTAGATGCTTTCATTGCCAACTTCGGTGGTCAGGCTTCCAGCAATGAAGAAATATTCGCAGAAGCAGATGTGATTTTTCTAGGTGTTAAGCCAGCTCAGTTCTCAGACTTACTTTCTCAATACCAGACCATTCTTAAAAAAAGAGAAAGTCTTCTTTTGATTTCCATGGCAGCTGGATTGACTTTAGAAAAACTAGCAAGTCTTATCCCAAATCAACACAGAATTATTCGTATGATGCCAAATACTCCTGCTTCTATCGGTCAAGGAGTGATTAGCTATGCCTTGTCTCCTAATTGCAGGGTTGAGGACAGTGAGCTTTTTTGTCAGCTTTTAACTAAGGCTGGTCTCTTGGTTGAACTGGGAGAAGGATTAATCGACGCGGCGACAGGTCTTGCAGGTTGTGGACCAGCCTTTGTCTATCTCTTTATTGAGGCCTTGGCAGATGCAGGTGTTCAGACAGGATTACCACGAGAAATAGCATTGAAAATGGCAGCTCAAACTGTGGTAGGAGCTGGGCAATTGGTTCTTGAAAGTCAGCAACATCCTGGAGTATTGAAAGACCAAGTTTGTAGCCCAGGCGGTTCGACTATCGCTGGTGTAGCAAGCCTAGAAGCTCATGCTTTTCGAGGGACAGTCATGGAGGCAGTTGGTCAAGCCTATAAACGAACACAAGAACTAGGTAAATAAGAGGTGGCTTTGTCTGCCTCTTTTATGGTGGTTGAAATGAGAAGACAAAAAAGATTGTCACAAACCTCTATTTTTTTGATAGAATAGAAGTAGTAAAAAAGAAATGAGTTAGACATGTCAAAAGGATTTTTAGTCTCTCTTGAGGGACCAGAGGGAGCAGGAAAGACCAGTGTTTTAGAGGCTCTGCTACCAATTTTAGAGGAAAAAGGGGTAGAGGTGCTGACGACCCGTGAACCTGGCGGAGTCTTGATTGGGGAGAAGATTCGGGAAGTAATTTTGGACCCAAGTCATACTCAGATGGATGCGAAGACAGAGTTGCTTCTTTATATTGCTAGTCGCAGACAGCACTTGGTGGAAAAAGTTCTTCCAGCACTTGAAGCTGGCAAGTTGGTCATTATGGACCGCTTCATCGATAGTTCTCTTGCCTATCAGGGATTTGGTCGTGGCTTGGATATTGACGCCATTGATTGGCTCAATCAGTTTGCGACAGATGGCCTCAAACCCGATTTGACACTCTATTTTGACATAGAGGTGGAAGAAGGGCTGGCTCGTATTGCTGCTAATAGTGACCGCGAGGTCAATCGTTTGGACTTAGAAGGGTTGGACTTGCACAAAAAAGTTCGTCAAGGTTACCTTTCTCTTCTGGACAAAGAAGGAAGTCGTATTGTTAAGATTGATGCTAGTTTTCCTTTGGAGCAGGTTGTGGAAACTACCAAGGCTGTCTTGTTTGATAGAATGGGATTAGTTAAATGAAACAAGATCAACTAAAGGCCTGGCAGCCAGATCAGTTTGACCGCTTTGTCCGTATCCTACAACAAGACCAGCTCAATCATGCCTACCTCTTTTCAGGTTTCTTTGGAAGCCTGGAAATGGCGCAATTTTTAGCTAAGAGCCTCTTTTGTACGGATAAAGTAGGCGTGTTGCCATGTGAAAACTGCCGAAATTGTAAGCTGATTGAACAGGGAGAATTTCCCGATGTCACTTTGATTAAGCCAGTTAATCAGGTCATCAAGACAGAACGGATTCGAGAATTGGTGGGGCAGTTTTCTCAAGCAGGGATTGAAAGCCAGCAGCAGGTCTTTATTATCGAGCAAGCTGAGAAAATGCATCCTAACGCGGCTAATTCTCTGCTCAAGGTCATCGAAGAACCCCAGAGTGAGGTTTACATTTTCTTCTTGACCAGCGATGAGGAAAAGATCTTACCAACAATCCGCAGTCGGACCCAGATTTTCCACTTTAAAAAGCAAGAAGAGAAGCTCATCTTGCTCTTAGAAAAAATGGGACTGGTTAAGAAAAAGGCGATTCTTCTAGCTCAGTTTAGTCAATCGCGAGCTGAAGCGGAAAAGTTGGCTAATCAGGCAAGTTTTTGGACCTTAGTCGATGAAAGTGAACGCCTGCTGACTTGGTTAGTGGCTAAGAAAAAAGAAAGTTATTTGCAGGTTGCTAAATTAGCGAACTTGGCAGATGACAAGGAAAAACAAGATCAGGTTTTACGGATTCTTGAAGTCCTCTGTGGACAAGATATCCTACAAGCAAGAGTGCGGGTGATTCTACAAGATTTGCTAGAAGCCAGAAAAATGTGGCAAGCTAATGTCAGCTTTCAAAATGCCATAGAATATCTTGTCTTGAAAGAAATATAAACTTAAAAATGATTGATAAAGAAAGGAAAGGGCTGTTTTATGGACAAAAAAGAATTATTTGATGCGCTGGATGATTTTTCACAACAGTTATTGGTAACCTTGGCCGATGTGGAAGCCATCAAGAAAAATCTCAAGAGCCTGGTAGAGGAAAATACAGCTCTTCGCTTGGAAAATAGTAAGTTGCGAGAACGCTTGGGTGAGGTGGAAGCAGACGCTCCCGTCAAGGCCAAGCATGTTCGCGAAAGTGTTCGTCGTATTTACCGTGATGGATTTCACGTTTGTAATGATTTTTATGGACAACGTCGAGAGCAGGATGAGGAATGCATGTTCTGTGACGAGTTGTTATACAGGGAGTAGGCATGCAGATTCAAAAAAGTTTTAAAGGGCAGTCTCCCTACGGCAAGCTGTACCTAGTGGCAACGCCGATTGGCAATTTAGATGATATGACCTTTCGAGCTATTCAGACCTTGAAAGAGGTGGACTGGATTGCTGCTGAGGACACGCGCAATACAGGTCTATTGCTCAAGCATTTTGACATTTCTACCAAGCAAATCAGTTTTCATGAGCACAATGCTAAGGAAAAGATTCCTGATTTGATTGGTTTCCTGAAAGCAGGACAAAGTATTGCTCAGGTATCCGATGCGGGTCTGCCTAGCATCTCAGACCCTGGTCATGATTTGGTTAAGGCAGCCATTGAGGAAGAAATTGCGGTTGTGACTGTTCCAGGTGCCTCTGCAGGAATTTCTGCTTTGATTGCCAGTGGTTTAGCGCCACAGCCACATATCTTTTACGGCTTTTTACCGAGAAAATCAGGCCAGCAAAAGCAATTTTTCGACTCGAAAAAAGACTATCCTGAAACACAAATTTTTTACGAGTCGCCTCATCGTGTGACAGATACGTTAGAAAATATGCTAGAAATCTACGGTGATCGCTCGGTCGTCTTGGTTAGGGAATTGACTAAAATTTATGAAGAATACCAAAGAGGAAAGATCTCTGAATTGTTGGAAAGTATAGCTGAAACGCCACTTAAGGGAGAATGCCTTCTCATTGTTGAAGGTGCCAGCCAAGATGTGGAGGAAAAAGATGAGGAGGACTTGTTCTTAGAAATCCAAGCCCGTATCCAGCAAGGTATGAAGAAAAATCAAGCTATCAAGGAAGTCGCTAAGATTTACCAGTGGAATAAGAGTCAACTCTACGCTGCCTATCACGACTGGGAAGAAAATCAAGAAAATGACTAAACAGGGAAGTTTGCCTTCTTCCCTTTTTTTGTTATACTAGTAGAAGAAAAAAATAGAAAGATTTGTGGGTGTCAAACAGCCCCGTGGGGTGTTTTGACATGGACTTACGTCCCACCCAAAGAGGTATTAGTGTCGTGTCTCAATCTTATATCAATGTTATCGGTGCTGGTTTGGCAGGTTCTGAAGCAGCCTACCAAATTGCAGAACGTGGTATTCCAGTTAAACTTTATGAAATGCGTGGTGTCAAGTCAACACCCCAGCACAAAACAGACAATTTTGCTGAGTTAGTTTGTTCCAATTCCCTTCGTGGGGATGCTTTGACAAATGCTGTTGGGCTCCTTAAGGAAGAAATGCGTCGCTTGGGTTCTGTTATTTTGGAATCTGCTGAAGCAACCCGTGTTCCTGCAGGTGGTGCGCTTGCGGTGGACCGTGATGGTTTCTCCCAAATGGTGACCGAAAAAGTGGCCAACCATCCCTTGATTGAAGTGGTTCGTGATGAAATTACAGAATTGCCGACAGATGTTATCACAGTTGTCGCTACTGGTCCCTTGACTAGCGATACCTTGGCTGAGAAGATTCATGCCCTTAATGATGGCGATGGTTTCTATTTCTACGATGCGGCAGCGCCTATTATCGACGTCAACACTATCGATATGAGCAAGGTCTATCTCAAGTCTCGTTATGATAAGGGAGAAGCCGCTTATCTCAACGCTCCAATGAACAAGCAGGAGTTTATGGATTTCCATGAAGCCTTGGTCAATGCGGAAGAAGCTCCGCTCAATTCTTTTGAAAAAGAAAAGTACTTTGAAGGCTGTATGCCTATCGAAGTCATGGCTAAACGTGGTATTAAAACCATGCTTTATGGTCCTATGAAACCAGTCGGTCTTGAGTATCCAGAAGACTACACAGGACCTCGTGATGGAGAATTCAAAACCCCTTATGCGGTTGTCCAGCTTCGTCAGGACAATGCGGCTGGTAGCCTTTACAATATTGTTGGTTTCCAGACCCACCTCAAATGGGGAGAACAAAAGCGTGTCTTCCAAATGATTCCAGGTCTTGAAAATGCGGAGTTTGTACGTTATGGTGTCATGCACCGCAATTCTTACATGGATTCACCAAATCTTCTTGAGCAGACCTATCGTTCCAAGAAACAGCCAAACCTCTTCTTTGCTGGTCAGATGACAGGTGTGGAAGGCTATGTTGAGTCAGCTGCTTCAGGCTTGGTTGCGGGAATTAACGCCGCTCGTCTCTTCAAGGGAGAAAGCGAGGCTGTTTTCCCAGAGACCACAGCGATTGGAAGTCTGGCTCATTATATCACCCATGCTGACAGCAAACATTTCCAACCAATGAATGTCAACTTTGGGATTATCAAGGAGTTGGAAGGCGAGCGTATTCGTGATAAGAAGGCTCGTTATGAAAAAATTGCAGAGCGCGCTCTTAGCGACCTAGAAGAATTTTTAACTGTCTAATTTTTTTGAAAGAATTGCTCATGATACTATAAAAATCTTAGAAATTGTGATAAAATAGGTAGGATAAAAGAAGGAGAGTGAAAATGGCGAATCCCAAGTATAAACGTATTTTAATCAAGTTATCAGGTGAAGCCCTTGCCGGTGAACGAGGCGTAGGGATTGATATCCAAACAGTTCAAACAATCGCAAAAGAGATTCAAGAAGTTCATAGCTTAGGTATCGAAATTGCCCTTGTTATTGGTGGAGGAAATCTCTGGCGTGGCGAACCTGCTGCAGAAGCAGGAATGGACCGCGTTCAGGCAGATTACACAGGAATGCTTGGGACTGTTATGAATGCTCTTGTGATGGCAGATTCATTGCAACAAGTTGGGGTTGATACACGTGTGCAAACAGCTATTGCTATGCAACAAGTGGCAGAGCCTTATGTCCGTGGCCGTGCCCTTCGTCACCTTGAAAAAGGCCGTATCGTTATCTTTGGTGCCGGAATTGGTTCACCTTACTTCTCAACCGATACAACAGCGGCCCTTCGTGCAGCTGAAATCGAAGCAGATGCCATCCTTATGGCTAAAAATGGTGTCGACGGTGTTTACAATGCCGATCCTAAGAAGGACAAGACAGCTGTTAAATTTGAAGAATTGACCCACCGTGACGTTATCAATAAAGGTCTCCGTATCATGGACTCAACAGCTTCAACCCTCTCAATGGACAACGATATTGACTTGGTTGTCTTTAACATGAACCAACCAGGCAACATCAAACGTGTCGTATTTGGTGAAAATATCGGAACAACAGTTTCAAATAATATCGAAGAAAAGGAATAAGAAAGATTATGGCTAACGCAATTATTGAAAAAGCTAAAGAGAGAATGACCCAGTCTCACCAATCACTTGCTCGTGAATTTGGTGGTATCCGTGCTGGCCGTGCCAATGCAAGCTTGCTTGACCGTGTACATGTAGAATACTATGGAGTCGAAACTCCTCTTAACCAAATCGCTTCAATTACCATTCCAGAAGCGCGTGTTTTGTTGGTAACACCATTTGACAAGTCTTCATTGAAAGACATCGAACGTGCTTTGAACGCTTCTGATCTTGGTATCACACCAGCGAATGACGGTTCTGTGATTCGCTTGGTTATCCCAGCTCTTACAGAAGAAACTCGTCGTGACCTTGCTAAAGAAGTGAAGAAGGTCGGTGAGAATGCTAAGGTGGCTGTCCGCAATATCCGTCGCGATGCTATGGACGAAGCTAAGAAACAAGAAAAAGCAAAAGAAATCACTGAAGACGAATTGAAGACTCTTGAAAAAGACATTCAAAAAGTAACAGACGATGCTGTTAAACACATCGACGACATGACTGCCAACAAAGAGAAAGAACTTTTGGAAGTCTAAAAATAAACAGAAAAACTCAGTTGGCATTGCTGGCTGAGTTTTATTCGAAAGAAGGAAATATGAATACAAATCTTGCAAGTTTTATCGTTGGACTGATTATCGATGAAAATGACCGTTTTTACTTTGTGCAAAAGGATGGTCAAACCTATGCTCTTGCTAAGGAAGAAGGCCAACATACAGTAGGGGATACGGTCAAAGGTTTTGCCTACACGGATATGAAGCAAAAACTCCGCCTGACCACTCTAGAAGTGAATGCCACTCAGGACCAATTTGGTTGGGGAACTGTAACGGAAGTTCGTAAAGACTTGGGTGTCTTTGTGGATACAGGCCTTCCTGACAAGGAAATCGTTGTGTCACTCGATATTCTCCCTGAGCTCAAGGAACTCTGGCCTAAGAAGGGCGACCAACTCTACATCCGTCTTGAGGTGGACAAGAAAGACCGTATCTGGGGATTCTTGGCTTATCAAGAAGACTTCCAACGTCTGGCTCGTCCTGCCTACAACAACATGCAGAACCAAAACTGGCCAGCCATTGTTTACCGCCTCAAGCTGTCAGGTACCTTTGTCTATCTGCCAGAAAATAACATGCTTGGCTTTATCCATCCTAGCGAGCGCTATGCGGAGCCACGTTTAGGACAAGTTTTAGATGCGCGCGTTATTGGTTTCCGTGAAGTGGACCGCACGTTGAACCTCTCCCTCAAACCACGTTCCTTTGAAATGTTGGAAAATGATGCTCAGATGATTTTGACTTACTTGGAAAGCAATGGCGGTTTCATGACCTTAAATGATAAGTCATCTCCAGACGATATCAAGGCAACCTTTGGCATTTCTAAAGGTCAGTTCAAGAAAGCACTCGGTGGCTTGATGAAGACTGGTAAAATCAAGCAAGACCAGTTTGGTACAGAGTTGATTTAGGCCTTATAGACATGAAAAAGAAACTTGAAGAAATGAGTTTAGAGGAACTCTAGCAACTTTTTCCTATTTTTCTAGTAGAGCACAAGTCAGAGTGGAAAGACTGGTATGAATTGGAGAAAACAAGTCTTAAAAAAATATTGGGTGCAAATGTTATTAAAAGAATAGAACATATCGGTAGCACTGCTATCCCTAATATTTGGGCCAAAAATATCGTTGATATTCTGTTAGAAGTAGGTAGAATAGAGGATTTAGCAAGAGTTAGGGATTTATTGGTGAAGAATGGGTGGATAGTGATGTCGGAGAGTCCTAACAGGATTTCGCTAAATAAAGGATATACAGAGCAGGGATTTGCTGAGAAAGTTTTTCATTTACATTTGCGAATGACGGGAGATCATAACGAGATTTATTTTAGAGATTATCTCTGCCAGCATCCAGATATCGCCCAAGCGTATCAGGAATTAAAACTCAGTTTGTGGAAACAATTTGAACACAATCGAGACGCCTATACAGATGCGAAAACGGATTTTATAAACCACTATGTGTCAGAGGCTAAGTCCAGTAATTTTTAAAAATCAGAAAAGTTTCATCAAAAAAAGTCTTGATAGGAGAAAGAATTGAGAAAATCATTTTACACTTGGCTCATGACCGAGCGCAATCCTAAAAGTAACAGTCCCAAAGCTATCTTGGCAGACCTAGCTTTTGAGGAGTCAACCTTTCCAAAACACACAGATGATTTTGATGAGGTGAGTCGCTTTTTGGAAGAACATGCCAGTTTCTCTTTTAACCTAGGAGACTTTGACGCCATCTGGCAAGAATACTTAGAACACTAGCATGATTCATTGGGGTTGGGCTAGTAATTTCTCCACCCCTTTGCTATAATAAAAAGAAATAAAAGGATTAGAGAGGTTCTTTATTTGAAGGAACATTCAATAGACATTCAACTGAGTCATCCAGATGACCTGTTTCATCTTTTTGGTTCCAATGAACGCCATCTTCGTTTGATGGAAGAAGAGCTTGATGTGGTGATTCATGCCCGTACGGAGATTGTCCAGGTTTTGGGAGAAGAGACTGCCTGTGAGGAAGCCCGTCAAGTTATTCAGGCCTTGATGGTTTTGGTGAACCGTGGGATGGCCGTTGGTACGCCAGATGTGGTGACTGCAATTAGCATGGTCAAAAACGATGAAATTGACAAGTTTGTTGCCCTTTACGAAGAAGAAATCATCAAAGACAATACTGGGAAGCCTATCCGCGTCAAAACCTTGGGTCAAAAGCTTTATGTGGATAGTGTTAAACAGCATGATGTGACCTTTGGAATTGGGCCAGCAGGAACAGGGAAGACCTTCCTTGCAGTGACCTTGGCTGTGACAGCTCTTAAACGTGGTCAGGTTAAGCGGATTATCCTAACACGCCCGGCAGTGGAAGCTGGCGAGAGTCTAGGTTTTCTTCCGGGTGATCTTAAAGAGAAGGTAGATCCTTACCTTCGACCTGTTTATGATGCCTTGTATCAGATTCTGGGAAAAGACCAAACAACTCGACTCATGGAGCGTGAAATTATCGAGATTGCGCCCCTTGCCTATATGCGTGGACGAACCTTGGATGATGCCTTTGTCATTCTCGATGAGGCGCAAAATACGACTATCATGCAGATGAAGATGTTCTTGACTCGTTTAGGTTTTAATTCTAAGATGATTGTCAATGGAGATATCAGTCAGATTGACCTTCCGCGTAACGTCAAGTCCGGTTTGATTGATGCTCAGGAAAAGCTCAAGAACATTCACCAGATTGACTTTGTTCATTTTTCAGCCAAGGATGTGGTTCGCCATCCAGTTGTCGCTCAGATTATCCGAGCTTATGAACCAGCTCCAATTAAAAATGAAGAGCGTGAAGAAATCCAAGAAGAAACAGAATAGCAAGAAAGAGCAGTTCAGGTGGAATTGCTCTTTCTTTTATCTGATAATTAGATTTTTTAGGCTCTTTGTCAACTGTAGTGGGTTGAAGAAAAGCTAAGATCGCGAAAGGACAAA
>NZ_JAKNEQ010000010.1:0-64365 GCF_022137125.1 Streptococcus mitis
CAGTTAAGAAACAAAGTGACACGTTTAACCCAACGGCAAAAGAGCCAAACCAAACGGTTCGTCACAACGAAGTACCAGATCCAGAGAAAAGTATTAATACCAATGACTTACCAGCAGGAACAAACTATAGCTGGTCAGAACAACCAGATACAAGTAAACCAGGAAGTAAGACAGGAAAAGTATTAATCACCTATCCAGATAAGAGTACGGAAGAAGTGACGGTAACGGTAAACGTAACGCCACAAAAAGATGAATACACACCAACTGGAATCCCTCAAGAAGTGGACAATGGACACGTACCAAATCCAGAAACAAGTGTAAACAAAACCGGCTTACCAGAAGGCACAACTGTTACATGGAAGACAAGGCCAGATGTCAGCACACCGGGCAGTCATCCAGGAGTAGCCTTAGTTCATTATCCAGATGGAACGGAAGATGAAGTCGAAGTACCTGTCACAGTTAAGAAACAAAGTGACACCTTCAACCCAACTGCGAAACAACCAAACCAAACGGTTCGTCACAACGAAGTACCAGATCCAGAAAAAAGTATTAATACAAACGACTTACCAGCAGGAACAAACTATAGCTGGTCAGAACAACCAGATACAAGTAAACCAGGAAGTAAGACAGGAAAAGTATTAATCACTTACCCAGATAAGAGTACGGAAGAAGTGACGGTAACGGTAAACGTAACGCCTCAAAATGATGAATACACACCAACTGGAATCCCTCAAGAAGTGGACAATGGACACGTACCAGATCCAGAAACAAGTGTAACCAAAACCGGCTTACCAGAAGGCACAACTGTTACATGGAAGACAAGGCCAGATGTCAGCACACCGGGCAGTCATCCAGGAGTAGCGTTAGTTCATTATCCAGATGGAACGGAAGATGAAGTCGAAGTACCAGTAAGGGTCAAAGAACAAAAAGAAACCTTTAACCCAACGGCAAAACAACCGAACCAAAAAGTAAGACATAACGAAGTACCAGATCCAGAGAAAAGTATTAATACAAATGACTTACCAAAAGGAACAAACTATAGCTGGTCAGAACAACCAGATACAAGTAAACCAGGAAGTAAGACAGGAAAAGTATTAATCACTTACCCAGATAAGAGTACGGAAGAAGTGACAGTAACAGTCGAAGTAACGCCACAAAAAGATGAATACACACCAACAGCTATCGCGCAAGAAGTGGACAATGGTCATGTGCCAGATCCAGAAACAAGTGTAAACAAAACAGGCTTACCAGATGGAACAACTGTTACATGGAAGACAACGCCAGATGTAAGTACACCAGGAAGTCATCCAGGAGTAGCGTTAGTGCATTATCCAGATGGAACGGAAGATGAAGTAGAAATTCCTGTCACAGTTAAGAAACAAAGTGACACCTTCAACCCAACGGCAAAAGAACCGAACCAAACTGTTCGTCACAACGAAGTACCAGATCCAGAGAAAAGTATTAATACAAATGACTTACCAAAAGGAACAAAATATAGCTGGTCAGAACAACCAGATACAAGTAAACCAGGAAGTAAGACAGGAAAAGTATTAATCACTTACCCAGATAAGAGTACGGAAGAAGTGACAGTAACAGTCGAAGTAACGCCACAAAAAGATGAATACACACCAACAGCTATCGCGCAAGAAGTGGACAATGGTCATGTGCCAGATCCAGAAACAAGTGTAAACAAAACAGGCTTACCAGATGGAACAACTGTTACATGGAAGACAACGCCAGATGTAAGTACACCAGGAAGTCATCCAGGAGTAGCGTTAGTGCATTATCCAGATGGAACGGAAGATGAAGTCGAAGTACCAGTAAGGGTCAAAGAACAAAAAGAAACCTTTAACCCAACGGCAAAACAACCGAACCAAAAAGTAAGACATAACGAAGTACCAGATCCAGAGAAAAGTATTAATACAAATGACTTACCAAAAGGAACAAAATATAGCTGGTCAGAACAACCAGATACAAGTAAACCAGGAAGTAAGACAGGAAAAGTATTAATCACTTACCCAGATAAGAGTACGGAAGAAGTGACGGTAACGGTAAACGTAACGCCTCAAAATGATGAATACGATCCTCAACCAAAAGCACAAACAGTAGAACATGCTCAAGTACCATCTGCAAAAGATAGTATTGAAAATATAAAAACGTTACCAGAAGGAACGACTTTTGGATGGAAAGATGGAAAAATTCCAGATACTTCAAAACATGGGGAGAAAAAAGGTGTTGTAACTGTAACGTATCCAGATGGAAGTACAGAAGATGTTGATGTTGTAATTACTGTGAATCCAGAAGATTTCAGTCCAGTAGTTCCGATGGAAAAAGTACCTGTGAAAAATCCTGAGAACTTAAGTCCAGAAGAACAAGATAAAGTGAAAGAAAAAGTGACAAAAGCAAATCCAGGAAAAGATGTAACAGTTGATTCAAAAAGAAATGTGACAATTACAGATCCGGAAACAAAAGTCAGTCATGAAATTTCTCGAGATAAATTGGTATTTGCATATGCAAAAGGTGTACCAGAAATTTTGAAAATTCCAGAATTTAATGGAGGAGTAAATACCCCGGATTCGCCAGTTCATGAAGTTCCAGAGTTTGCAGGTGGAGTAAATGGTGAGCCAGAAATTCAAGAAACCTTACCGAAATTTAATGGCGGAGTGAACGCACCAAATTCACCAACACATGAAGTCCCAGAATTCAATGGAGGTGTGAATGGTGATCTTCCTGATCCAGTAGAAGTACCTAAAGTTCAACTGATTATCACTAAGTGGGTTGATGAAAATGGTAAAGAATTGAAACCAGCGGATTCCAAAGCTCCAACGGTATTAGGTGAAGCCAATGAAGCATTTGAACATGGTGAAATTGAAGGTTATGTATTTGTAAGAACAGAAACTAAAGGTGATGTTGTAACTCACATCTTCAGGAAAGTGAGTCCAGTTAGACCAACAGGTGACGCTCAGCAAAGACCAGCTGCACCATCTTACGATACAAATCCTAGACCGGATATTGCTACCCCTGCTGAGGTGCCAGCTACTCAAGCGGCTGAACAACCAAGTCAAACAGTTGAAGTGTCTGCTCAATTGCAGAATGAAGTATCAGAAACGAATCCATCAGTTTCTCAACCGAAAGCAATATTGCCAAATACTGGTACACAAGAAGACCGTGCTACAGGAGCAATAGGGGTTCTCTCTCTTCTTGGCGCATTTGGTTTGCTATTTGCCAAAAAGAAAAAAGACGATGAAGAGGAAGCTTAAATAGATGATCTCATCTGATCCTTGGTAGCTTTCCCTACGTGAAGTCTTTGTAAATCAAAAAGAACTAGAAAACTCACTCATTTGTGAGAACTCTAGTTCTTTTTTCGTATTTCAAGAACTAGTCATTCGATTGTTGATGAATTGTCTAGTTCTTTTATATAGAGGGCTAAAAGTCTGTCCGATTGTCTGTTTTAGAATAGCAATTAGAGATGACTAGATTGCATTGACCAAATCTTGAGCTTGTTTTTCAAGTGAGTTTAGGACTGTTTCTTCAAGAACCAATTTTCCGTCTGCCCAAGCAGAGTCATTGACACGTGCAGCAGTGAAATCACCAACGACTTGTGTACGGATAAATGGCAAGAGGTACTTGTAGATAGCGAAAAGTTGATCGTGACCTGCATTGGCTACAGATGATACGGTGACAAACTTGTCTTGAAGGGCAGAAGCGCCACGTGTATCAGACAAGTCAAGGGCGCGAGATAGCCAATCAAGCAAGTTTTTCACTGTTCCAGGGATAGAGAAGTTGTAGACTGGAGAGAAGATCCAGATAGCATCCGCAGCCAGAACCGCTTCACGAGCAGCCGCTACAGCTGGGTGAGTTGGAACTTCCAAATCTTGGCTGAAGAGAGGAAGGGCTGAATAATCAAGATAGCTAACTTCCGCTTTGCCAGCAAGTGCTTTCTCAGCTTCGAGGGCCATTTGGTGGTTGAAAGAACCTTGGCGTAGTGATCCGACGATAAATAATACTTTTTTAGACATGATGTGTCTCCTTTTTCTTAAATTTCCGAGAAGCCTCTCGTTGTCATAAAATATATTACAACAAAACAAAAGGACTTGCAAGAAATTTGCTCAGAGTTAATTTGAAAACGATAAAATTACAGAAACTCTAGTCACTTGCGACTGAAATGCATTTGGTTTTCGCAGAGCATTCCTATATTCTCTTGTAATATGATGACATAAGTGCTAAAATAAACAAGAAAACTCGCAATAGAAACCGCAGAACGGCTATTTTCCGGTATCATTTCATAAATAATTAAAGGAATAATAATGGCATTGAAGAATGCTTCTAAAAAGGGGTGGAGATCATGTAAGGCACAGATTAACAAGTGACGGACAAAAGAAATAATAATACACTTGTTAAAGGAGAAAAGATGTTAATAAGAAATTATCGGAAGAATATTGGCCTGATGGCCGGGGTTGAGTTTTTTGCATTTTTAGGGATTACCAGTTTTTGGATTCTCTTTCTCAGTCAAAATGGAATGTCTCTTTGGCAGATTGGACTTTTGGAGAGTATTTTTCATACGACCAGTCTTCTCTGTGAAATTCCATCTGGTATGTTAGCTGACCGTTATTCCTATAAGACCAATCTTTATTTAAGTCGAATAGCAGGGATTGTGTCTTCTATTCTTATGTTGGCTGGGCAGGGAAATTTTTGGATTTATGCCCTAGCTATGGCGGTGAGTGCCTTGTCTTATAATTTTGATTCAGGAACAAGCGCAGCAATGGTCTATGACTCGGCTGTAGAGGCTGGACTAAAAGAACGCTATCTATCTATTTCAAGTTTCATGTCAGGATTAGCAGAAGGAACTCGTTCTTTGGGGACAGTGTTGGCGGGATTTTTTGTCCATGGTCAATTGCACCTGACCTACTATATTATGATTGTCACTTCTATCATAGTTCTTGTCTTGATTTGGATGCTGAAAGAACCTAGTGTCAAGGTAGAAAAAGCTGATAGTGTGACCATGAAACAGATTATTTGGACTGTTAAGGAAGAGTTGGAGCGAAATCCCATGCTCTTCAACTGGATGATTTTGTCTCAGATTGTCGGCACACTCATGTGCATGTTTTATTTTTACTATCAAAATCAGTTACCAGATTTAAGTGGTTGGCAAATTTCAGCAGTTATGCTACTTGGAAGTCTCTTGAATATCCTCGCAGTCTATCTAGCGAGTAAGCTTGGAAAGAAATATGCTGCCTTGAATTTTTTCCCTATCCTCGTCCTGCTGACTGGAGTCACCTATATGCTGTCCTACTTTGGAACACCTCTAATCTATATTTTGATTTATTTGATTAGCAATGCTCTATATGCTCTTTTTCAGCCGATTTTTGACAATGATTTGCAAGAGCGCCTCCCAAGCGAAGTAAGGGCAACCATGCTGAGTGTCTACTCTATGATGTTTAGCCTCAGTATGATTGTGTTTTTCCCGCTGACAGGCTGGTTGATTGACCATTTAGGCTTTGTGCTAACATTTCTTTATCTAGGCTTCTTTTTAGCCATGATTGGCCTTCTACTACCTATCTTTTTAGGAAAAATGGCTAAAAGAATGGATGATAAAGTGATTCTATAAAGTAAAGAACTTACGAAAACTTGAGTGCTAAGCTCAGGTTTTTTGATACGTTTATGTTGCTTGTGTCTTTCCTTTTCTTGCTCGGTTTTAACTAAGAAAAATCGATTTACTTTGAAGGAAGAAATAATATAGGTTTGTTCTTGCATTCGCTTGTAATAAAGCCCAATAGATGGTAAAATAGACGAGTGAAAAAAAGACAAAACAAAGCAAAAAATAATCTACTGTGGCAGTATGGTATAGGGATGACGATTTTGTTTGTGGTTATCAGTGCTTCCTTTCTGTATCTAGTGTTTTTGGGTATGAAACCTTATCAAACAGCTAAAAGTGAAGGAGAAAAATTAGCTCAGCAGTATGCAGGATTAGAGCAGGCTGATCAGGTTGACTTATACAATGGCTTGGAATCTTATTACAGTGTTCTTGGTCATAATAAACAGCAAGAAGCACTTGCTGTCCTGATTGGAAAAGATGACCATAAGATTTACGTTTATCAGCTAAATCAAGGTGTTTCACAAGAAAAAGCAGAAGCTGTTTCGAAGGAAAAAGGAGCTGGCGAGATTGACAAGATTACCTTTGGTCGTTATCAAGACAAGCCAATTTGGGAAGTCAAGTCAGGCTCTGATTTTTACCTAGTAGATTTTGAAACAGGAGCATTGGTCAATAAGGAGGGCCTATGAAACTATCCAACCGTGTTTTAGAAATGGAAGAAAGTGTGACTCTGGCTAGTGATGCAAGAGCAAAGAAGTTAAAGGCTGAAGGAAAAGATGTACTTTTCTTAACTTTAGGTCAGCCCGATTTCCATACTCCCAAAAATATTCAAGATGCAGCTGTTGCAGCCATTCGAGATGGACGTGCTTCTTTCTATACGGTAGCTTCAGGTTTGCCTGAGTTAAAAGCAGCAGTCAATACCTATTTTGAGCGTTATTATGGTTATTCCGTAGCGGCCAACGAAGTCACATTTGCTACCGGTGCTAAGTTCTCACTCTATACTTTCTTTATGGCTGTGGTCAATCCAGGTGATGAAGTGATTATCCCAACCCCATACTGGGTCAGCTATGGAGACCAGGTCAAGATGGCTGGTGGTGTTCCAGTCTTTGTTCCTGCTAAGGAAGACAATCACTTTAAGGTGACCGTAGAGCAGTTAGAAGCAGCTCGTACAGATAAAACTAAGGTTTTGGTGTTGAATTCGCCATCCAATCCGACAGGAATGATATACACCCGTGAGGAACTCTTGGCTATCGGAAATTGGGCTGTTGAATATGACATTCTCATCCTAGCAGATGATATTTATGGTCGTTTGGTCTATAACGGGAATGAGTTCGTACCAATCTCTAGTCTATCAGAAGCCATTCGCAAGCAAACCATCGTCATTAACGGTGTATCAAAAGCTTATGCCATGACAGGTTGGCGGGTAGGCTATGCAGTGGGTGATCCAGAAATCATTGCTGCTATGAGCAAATTGACAGGTCAAACAACTTCTAACCTAACTGCTGTTTCACAATATGCAACTATCGAAGCCTTAACTGGACCGCAAGATTCTGTGGAAGTTATGCGTCAAGCATTTGAAGAACGTCTCAATACCATCTATCCACTCTTGTGTGAAGTCCCTGGTTTTGAAGTGGTCAAACCGCAAGGGGCCTTCTATCTCTTCCCAAATGTCAAAAAGGCCATGGAGATGAAAGGCTATACGGATGTGACTGACTTTACAACAGCTATTCTTGAGGAAGTTGGTTTGGCACTCATAACAGGAGCAGGTTTTGGAGCGCCAGAAAATGTCCGCCTCAGCTATGCGACAGACCTAGACACGCTTAAAGAAGCAGTTAAACGCTTGAAAGCATTTATGGAAAAATAAAAGAAAAAGAAAAGGAAAAATAATGACAAAACGTGTAACGATTATTGATGTAAAAGACTATGTTGGTCAGGAAGTGACGATTGGCGCTTGGGTTGCCAACAAATCAGGAAAAGGGAAAATCGCCTTCTTGCAATTGCGTGATGGAACAGCCTTCTTCCAAGGTGTGGCCTTTAAACCAAACTTTGTAGAGAAATTTGGTGAAGAAGTAGGACTTGAGAAGTTTGATGTTATCAAACGCTTGAGCCAAGAAACGTCTGTCTATGTGACAGGTATTGTCAAAGAAGACGAACGTTCTAAGTTTGGCTATGAGTTGGACATTACAGACATCGAAGTGATTGGTGAGTCTCAAGACTACCCAATTACACCAAAAGAACACGGAACAGACTTCTTGATGGACAACCGTCACTTGTGGCTTCGTTCTCGTAAGCAAGTAGCGGTGATGCAAATCCGTAACGCTATTATCTATGCAACTTATGAGTTCTTTGACAAGAACGGTTTCATGAAATTTGATAGCCCAATTCTTTCAGGAAATGCGGCAGAAGATTCAACAGAACTTTTCGAAACTGACTACTTCGGAACTCCAGCCTACTTGAGCCAATCAGGTCAGCTTTACTTGGAAGCAGGAGCTATGGCCCTTGGTCGTGTATTCGACTTTGGTCCAGTATTCCGTGCTGAAAAATCAAAAACACGCCGTCACTTGACTGAGTTCTGGATGATGGACGCAGAGTACTCATACTTGACACACGATGAGTCACTTGACTTGCAAGAAGCTTATGTAAAAGCTCTTCTACAAGGTGTTCTTGACCGTGCGCCTCAAGCCTTGGAAACATTGGAACGTGATACAGAGCTCTTGAAACGCTACATTGCAGAGCCCTTCAAACGTATCACTTACGATCAAGCCATTGACCTCTTGCAAGAGCATGAGAATGATGAAGACGCTGACTACGAACATCTTGAGCATGGAGATGACTTTGGTTCACCACACGAAACTTGGATTTCAAACCACTTTGGTGTGCCAACATTTGTCATGAACTACCCAGCAGCCATCAAGGCCTTCTACATGAAACCAGTTCCTGGAAATCCAGAGCGCGTGCTTTGTGCAGACTTGCTTGCTCCAGAAGGCTATGGAGAAATTATCGGTGGATCTATGCGTGAGGAAGACTACGATGCCCTTGTCGCAAAAATGGATGAACTTGGCATGGATCGTACAGAATATGAATTCTACCTTGACCTTCGTAAATACGGTACAGTTCCACACGGAGGATTTGGTATCGGTATCGAACGTATGGTAACCTTTGCAGCAGGAACAAAACACATCCGTGAAGCTATCCCATTCCCACGTATGTTGCACCGTATCAAACCGTAAATAAATATATAAAAGTAAAAGGTCAAATTGGCCTTTTATTTTTTATGATGAAATCTCATAAAACGTTGATTAATATATATATATAGAAAAATCCTCGTATTTTGCAAATAAACGTAGACAGTTTAATTGAAATAATGTTATAATGTAAATTAGGGATTGAGTACCTAAGTGTAGCTGCTTTAATGTATAAATTAAGCTGGAAATGGAGGCGTTGTTTAAATACTTGGGTGTAATTCCGCAATTAAGATTTATTAAAAAAAGGAGATAATATGTATTCAAGAATGGACAAGTACCACGGACAAAAAGTCCAGCGCTTTTCAATCCGTAAGTATAGTTTTGGAGCAGCGTCAGTAGCTGTAGCAGCCTACATGATGTTTGGTGGAGCAGCAACTGTTCACGCGGATGTTACACCTTCAACAACTCCAGCAACAAACGAACAAGTAAACCCTAACGCTGGGAATCCAGAAGATTCAAATAAGGCTCAATCTTCAACTGAAACTACTACACCAACAGCTGAGGTAGGACAACCATCAGCACCATCAGAAACACCAAAAGTGGCAGAAGCCCCAGTTGCAAAGGTTGATACAAGCAAATTGGAAGCAGCTATTGCTCGTATGGAAGCAGCTCTTGAGAAAGCAGGTCTAACTGAAAAGACTGCCTCAGCCATCGAAGCAGCAAAAGCAGAACTTGCTAAGGCGCAAGCCCTTCTTTCAAACGACAAAGCAACACAAGCAGAAGTTGATTATTCAACAAGTTCATTGAAAAACAGAGCTTTTGTTCTTGAAAGTATGCCAAAAGCAACTGCAGATAAGAAAGAAAACAAAAACCAAGATTCACGTAATGGACAGGCCATTCCTGGTCAAGGTGAAAGTGGCTTTAGAACAGTAGATACAACTGCAGCTAACTCGGCAGAAGAAGCAGCTAAATACAAAGCTGAAAGAGATAACGCTTTAACTGAATTACAAGCAAATATTGCTAAAATTCAAGCTAAACTTGATGAACAAAAAGCAAAAGATGCGAATAAAAAAGATCAAGCAGTAATTGATACTTACACTAAAGTTATTGAAAAAGCTAATGGTGTAGTAACGAAAGCGAATGCTGCAGAAGCAACATCAGCTCAAGCAATGAGCCAACAAGCAGAAGCTGTTAAATCTGAACGTGACTTATTAGCATTTTACTTAGCAGGAAAAACTGAATTAGGTGCTCCTGTTAGTGAAAACCATGCTGCTTATGGTAACAACCCTAAAAACGGTGTATTCGAAAGCTTAAAAGAAGGTTTCGGAGACAAAGTAACATTCACTGATGCAGATAAAAAATCAGAAACAATTGCTAAACAATATGAAAGTGGACGTGACATTACTAATAAAGTAAATAATGTTCCAAATGCAAAAGATCCAATCGGTAGTGCAACATATAACTGGCAAGAAAAAGCTATTACAAAAGCTGATGCAGAAGCTGGTATGTTAAATGGTTGGAAAATTGAAAAAGGTGAAAAAGTTAATGCGGTTAAACCACTTGATGTAACAAATGTTACAGATAAAGATGGACAACCAAGTACACGTGAAGTTCCAAAATCTAAAATCTATTCAAACGATGGAGAATTAAAAAAATACCAAACTTCAGGTGAAAAAAGTTATGTTAATGGTAGTGGTGCTGTTCCTTCAGTAACTCCAACAATTGATGTAATGAGAAAAAATGTGTTCGGTGAAGTGAAAAACCGTGATTACTATCTAGAATTAGGAAGTAAAGGTACAACACTTTCGAAAGAATTCGATGTAAACGGAAATTCTCGTCTAAATGTTAACTTAATTCATAGTGCTGCATATGGTGGTTCAACATCAACATCATCAGGTGAAAGAGTTAAATTAACAATCGTAGATGCATTCACTGGTAAAGAAATCAAACCAGTTGAAGGTAAAAATGGTCCTTTAGCAACTGAACAAGCTGCTCTTGCTGCTAACGGATGGAACCACCTAGACCGTATTTATGATATTCCAGCTGAAACAACTAAAATTAAAGTGTTAATTGAAGCAGGAAGTCAAGGAACAAATAGTTTAATTAATGATAACAAAATCAATATTAAAGATGGTTACTTAATCGGTGGTATTGGTATCGCAACTGCTCCAGCTGCTGAAGTATTAACTAATGTTCGTTCAGGAAACAAAAGTTTTGAATTCGGATATACAAAAGATACAATTTATGATAAAGGTCAAAAAGGTGTATTTGATATCGATATTAAAAACACTGGTGGAATGAATATTGACTACTATGGTGCATCAAATGTTGAAGTGACAGTAGAAGTTCCTAAAGGTGTAACGTTAGAAGATAAAATCTACAATGCTAACGGTGGATCAAACTGGTTAGGAAATGTTTGGGCAAATACAATTAAATGGGTTCCTAACGATCCAAGTGATAACTCAAAAGGTGGAAAATTAACTTATAACGTACCAGCCGGAAATCGTATGGCTGCTGCAGAGACAAACTCTCGTAAAACAAGTATTCCATTTACAGCAGCAGATAACTTCGTAGGACCAGCTGACTTTAAAGTAACAGTTAAGAGTGGTTTTGGAGATACGGATGCAGAAGGTAACAGACTGTACTCATATACTGCAAATGGTTTAAAACCAGCTTATGAAAATGAATTTAACCGTAATGGTTTAGCAGATTCAGATGATCCAAACCACAAATATGGTAGAGAAATCTTCATTAATAGTTTACAAACTAACTCAGTCATTACCGTACCAATTAACACAACTGATGAACAATTAAAAGCAATTGCTTATGCGAAAGCTCAAGAAGCGATTAAAACTCCAGAGTTTACTAAATTATTAAACGATGTTACTGGTACAGCTGCATTAGGTGACACTAATGGTTCAACTTTTGTTAATAAAGATAATATCGCAATTACGAAAGTTGCTGAAGATGGTCGTGGGGTTGTTAAAGTACCTGTAACTTATACAGTAGATGGTAAAACATTTGAAACAACAGTTGATATTGAAGTAAACGTTGTTGAATCTAAAACTAAACCAGTAGTAGTATTTGAAGGCGATGAAATTACACCTGCTAGTGTTAAAGAAAAAGTAGAACCAGCTACTACCCTTGGTAAAGGTACTGCTAATGAACCAAAAGCAAGTGATATCTTCAAAACTGATGGAAAAGCTGGTCAAACTGGATTAACAATTCCAACAACAGTGACTCACAATGTAGATGGAACAGAAGTTACAGAAGATGTAACAGTACCAGTTACGGTTCTTCCTAGAACACAAGGAGAAATCGACGTCCCTAAAGGATCTACTCCAGAAACTGTTAAAGATACTCTAAAAGCAAAAGCTAACGAGTTAATTAAAACTCCTGACTTCCCAGCAAAAGTACCAGAAGGATATACAGTTACTGTTGGAGAAATTCCTGAACTTCCTGCTGATATTGCTAATAAAAAAGGTGAACCAGTAGTTGTAAAAGTTCCAGTAACATTTACATCTCCAGAAGGGGACACTTATACTTCAGAAATTCCAGTAACAGTAAATGTTAAAGGTTCAGAAGTGAAGCCTGTATATGTTGTAGAGGGCAATAAACCAAATCCAAACGATGTTACAGCAGCTGTAACACCTGATAAAGATGGTACAGTACAAACACCAAAAGACTCAGATTTACCAGATACAACTGGGAAAGCTGGGGATCCAAATGTTGTAGTACCAGCTACAGTTAAATACCCTAATAGTGAAGAAAAAGTGGAAGTACCTGTTAAAGTTGTTAAAGGAAATCCACAAATTATCCCTGTAGATCAAGGACAACCTTTAGCTGAAAACAGTATTAATACAGGTGATTATCCAGAAGGTGCTACATTCGAATACGAAAAAGTAGATGGAAAAGATCCAGTTAACATTTCTGAAGCTGGAGATTACCCAGTAAACGTGATCGTTAAGGATAAAGAAGGAAATAAATTAGTAACAGTACCAACAACAGTACGTGTTGTAGATGCTTACAGACAATATGTACCAGTAAATACTGATCCAACTAAAGTGGTTCCTGCAGAAAATATTGTACCAACAGACTTCCCAGACGGAACAACATTTGAGTATTTAACTCCAGTTGACACATCAACACCAGGAGATAAGGAAGTTGTTGTTGTAGCAAAACTAAATGGTCAACCAATTGCAGAAATTCCAGCGAAAGTAACAGTTGTAGGACCTAAGACTCAATATGTAGCTGCAAATCCAGAAAATACTCAACCAGATGCATCTAAGAGTCTGACAGATAAAGATAAAGATAACAATAAATTCCCAGATGATGCTAAATTTGGTTATAAAGAACCAGTAGATACAAAAACACCAGGTGAAAAAGATGCAACTGTAGTTGTGAAAGATAAAGATGGTGACACAATCGTAGAAGTACCTGCGAAAGTTAAAGTAGTACAAGGAAATCCACAAATCATCCCTGTAGACCAAGGACAACCATTACCTGAAAACAGTGTTAATACTGAAGATTATCCAGAAGGTGCTACATTCGAATACGAAAAAGTTGACGGAAAAGATCCAGTTAACATTTCTGAAGCTGGGGATAATCCAGTAACAGTTGTCGTTAAAGATAAAGATGGTAATGTATTAGTAAAAGTACCAACAACAGTACGTGTCGTAGATGCTTATAGACAATATGTACCAGTAAATACTGATTCTAAGAAAGTAATTCCTGCAGAAAATATTGTCCCAACTGACTTCCCAGATGGAACAACATTTGAGTATAAAACTCCAGTTGACACATCAACACCAGGAGATAAAGATGTTGTTGTTGTAGCAAAACTAAATGGTGAACCAATTGCAGAAATCCCAGCGAAAGTTACTGTAGTAGGACCTAAGACTCAATATGTAGCTGCAAATCCTGAAAATACTCAACCAACACCAGCAGACAGCCTTGTAGATAAAGAGAAATATAGCTTCCCTGATAATGCTACTTTCGAATACAAAGAGAAAGTAGATACAACAACACCAGGAGATAAAGATGTTACAGTTCTTGTTAAAACTAAAGTTGAAGAAGAGCCTGGCAAGGAAGTAGAAGAAACAATCGTAGAAGTAC
Organism: Streptococcus mitis; assembly: GCF_022137125.1. GTDB lineage: Bacteria > Bacillota > Bacilli > Lactobacillales > Streptococcaceae > Streptococcus > Streptococcus mitis_CE. The sequence goes on from NZ_JAKNEQ010000010.1 coordinate 13,894, forward strand.
CTACGAAAGTTAAAGTGGTACAAGGATACCCACAAATTATTCCTGTTGATCAAGGTCAACCATTACCTGAAAACAGTGTTAATACTGAAGATTATCCAAAAGGTGCTACATTCGAATACGAAAAAGTTGATGGAAAAGATCCAGTTAACATTTCAGAAGCAGGAGATTATCCAGTAAATGTAATCGTTAAGGACAAAGATGGTAATGAATTAGTTAAAGTACCAACAACAGTACGTGTGGTTGATGCTTATAGACAATATGTACCAGTAAATACAGACCCAACTAAAGTTGTACCAGCAGAAAATATTGTCCCAACTGACTTCCCAGATGGAACAACATTTGAATATAAAACTCCAGTAAATACAAATACACCAGGAGATAAAGATGTTATTGTAGTAGCTAAACTTAATGGTGAACCAATTGCAGAAATTCCAGCAAAAGTTACTGTAGTAGGACCTAAGACTCAGTATGTAGCAGTTGGAAACGAACCAGATGTGAATAAATCTGTAGATCCATCAGTATTCCCTAAAGAAGCAGAAGCAAAACCTGAATATAAAGAAAAAGATATTTCAAAAACACCAGGAATTAAAGATGTAACTGTTGTTGTTAAAGATAAAGATGGAGATTCAATCGTAGAAGTACCTGCGAAAGTTATCGTGGTTCAAGGTAAAGAGCAAGAAGTTACAGTGAATCCAGATAAAGCTCCAGAAGCAAAAGATAACATTAATCCTAAAGACTTCCCAGAAGGGGCAACATTTACATTCAAAGAACAACCTGATACAACAACACCAGGTAAGAAGAATGTAATTGTAGTTGTTAGGGATAAAGATGGTAATCTATTAGTTGAAGTTCCAGCAGTTGTAAATGTGGTAGAACGTAAAGAAGAGCCACAAACACCAAAAGAAAGTGTTACAGTAACACCAATCGTAGTTGAAGTAGGAACGCCAATCACTACAGAAGATGTGAAAGGTCATGTTAAATTACCAAAAGATGCTGAAATCATCGAAGTTGACGAAATCCCTACAACTGAAACACCAGGAGTGAAACCAAGTGTTAAAGTGAAGGTGAAACTACCAACAGGAGAAATCGTAGTGGTAGAAGTCCCAGTAACGGTAATTCCTAAACGCATTCCAGAAACTAGTCCATACAATGGAGATGGATATAACGGTGGTGGAAATGGTGGTAGCAACTACCGACCAACACCACAACCTGTTCCATCAACACCAGAGACTCCTGAACAACCAGTAGCTCCAGTGCAACCGGAACAACCAACAACTCCAACCCAACCTGCAGTTCCAGCACCAGCTGAAACATCAGTAGCAACTGATTCAGCTACTCAACCAGCAACACCTAAATATGTTGATGGTCAAAAAGAATTACCTAACACAGGTACAGAAGCTAACGCTAGTCTTGCAGCGCTTGGACTTCTTGGAGCCCTAGGTGGATTTGGACTTCTTGCTCGCAAGAAAAAAGAAGACTAAAAACTTATAGTTTTTGAGAAGATGATTCGTCATCTTCTTTTTTATTTCGGTGTTTTTACTTGCGTAAAAAAATGTTTTCTAGTATAATAGTTTATTGTGAGCGAACCTCACTTACCCCTTGCAAAGTCTTGGGGTCATTAGACCAAAAGGAGGAACATATCAATGGCTAAATACGAAATTCTTTATATCATTCGTCCAAACATTGAAGAAGAAGCTAAAAACGCTTTGGTAGCACGTTTTGACTCTATTTTGACTGACAACGGTGCAACTGTTGTTGAATCAAAATCTTGGGAAAAACGCCGTCTTGCATACGAAATCAAAGATTTCCGTGAAGGACTTTACCACATCGTTAACGTTGAAGCAAACGACGACGTAGCTCTTAAAGAGTTTGACCGTCTTTCAAAAATCAACGCTGACATTCTTCGTCACATGATCGTCAAAACTGACGCTTAAGAAGGTAAACTATGATTAACAATGTTGTACTTGTAGGGCGTATGACACGTGACGCTGAGTTGCGTTATACCCCATCAAATGTAGCAGTTGCGACTTTTACTCTTGCAGTAAACCGTACATTTAAGAGTCAAAATGGCGAACGTGAGGCTGATTTTATCAATGTCGTTATGTGGCGCCAACAGGCTGAAAACCTTGCTAATTGGGCTAAAAAAGGCTCACTTATCGGGGTGACAGGTCGTATCCAGACTCGTAGTTACGATAACCAGCAAGGACAACGTGTCTACGTGACAGAGGTCGTGGCTGAGAATTTCCAAATGTTGGAAAGCCGTAGTGTGCGTGAGGGTCATACAGGTGGAGCTTATTCTGCACCAAGTTCAAACTATTCAGCGCCTACAAATTCAGTACCAGACTTTTCACGTGATGAAAATCCATTTGGAGCAACAAATCCTTTGGATATTTCAGATGATGATTTACCATTCTAATGGACAACTAAAATTATAAAGGAGAAAAAACATGGCTCAACAACGTCGTGGCGGATTCAAACGCCGTAAAAAAGTTGATTACATCGCAGCAAACAAAATTGAATATGTTGATTACAAAGATACTGAGCTTCTTAGCCGTTTCGTTTCAGAACGTGGGAAAATCCTTCCTCGTCGTGTAACAGGAACTTCAGCTAAAAACCAACGTAAAGTAACAACAGCTATCAAACGCGCTCGCGTAATGGCTTTGATGCCTTTCGTAAACGAAGATTAAAGAAAAGACCCCGACGGGTCTTTTTTTCACGAGCCTTGAAATGAGAGAGCGAGTTTGGGTCCAGTGGACCTCTTTTTCATGAGCTTGAAAACAAGAAAGCGAATTAAGACCCGGTTGGGTCTTTTTTCACGAGATAGTTTTTTCTGACCTTGGCGTGCTATAATGGTAATAGAAAGAGTAAAGGTGGGTAAGTCAAAGATGAATTGTACGATTAGAAATATGATTAAGTCTGATATTGAATCCTTATCTCATGGATTTATGAATCAAGGTTGGCCTGGTAGAGAGGAAATTTTGGCTAGATATTTTCTGGAACAGGAAAGTGGGGAGAGAGAAGTTTTAGTTGCAGAGATTGATGGTGCTGTAGCGGGCTACATTACCATTTTGCCCTCTGCTAAACATGGTCCTTTTGCAGAAGTCTATCCAGAATTATCAGATTTTAATGTGTTTGAGCATTTTCGAAATCAAGGGATTGGGAATCAACTGCTAGAAAAAGCAGAAAAACGAGTCAAGTTTGTTTCGAGTAAGGTCACTCTTGGTGTAGGTTTGCACTTAGGCTATGGCCCTGCCCAGAGATTGTATATCAGACGGAGCTACATTCCAGATGGTACAGGTGTCTGGTATAGAAATAAACCGCTAGAAATGGGTGCAAGTTGTCAAAACGATGATGATTTAGTTTTATACTTATCCAAGGATTTACAATAAAACTGGAAATTTTTTGAAAATAGGGGATTTAGCTACTTTATGGTATAATGGAAAGAGTTAGATTGAAAGAGGTAGTGAGATGGATGCCAAATTAAGATACAAGGCAAAGAAGATCAAGATTGTCTTTTTTGATATTGATGATACATTGCGGAATTCAAAGACAGGTTTTATTCCAGCTTCAATCCCAACTGTTTTTAAGCAATTACGTGAGAAAGGAATTTTGACAGGTATTGCTTCTGGACGAGGGATTTTTGGTGTCGTTCCGGAGATTCGTGAGCTCAAACCTGACTTTTTTGTGACCTTGAATGGGGCTTATATTGAAGATAAAAAAGGCCAGGTCATTTATCAACATCAGATTGAGAAGTCAGATGTTGAGGAGTATATCTCTTGGGCCAAGCAAGAAGGAATTGAGTATGGTTTGGTTGGGAGTCATGATGCCAAGTTGTCGACTCGCACCAATATGATGAGTGAAGCTATCAATCCAATTTACCCTGATTTGGATGTGGATCCCGATTTCCACGAGAAAGAAAATATCTATCAGATGTGGACTTTTGAAGATAAAGGAGATGACTTGCACTTGCCTGAAAGTCTCTCTGATAAACTTCGCATGGTTCGTTGGCATCAACATTCGTCTGATATTGTGCCAATTTCAGGCTCCAAAGCGACGGGTGTGGAAAAGGTTGTGGAACACCTTGGCTTGAAACCAGAGAACGTCATGGTTTTTGGAGATGGCCTCAACGACTTGGAACTCTTTGATTATGCTGGAATCAGCGTTGCAATGGGAATTTCTCATGATAACATCAAAGAAAAAGCAGATTATATTACAAAAACATTAGAAGAAGATGGCATTTTTGATGCCTTAGAAGGATTTGGTATGGTAGAAAAAGAATTGCATTTTCCACAAGTAGACATTGAAACAGTAGAAGGTCCTATCGCGACTATTAAGACCAATCACGGAGACTTGCGTATTAAGCTCTTCCCTGAACATGCTCCTAAAACAGTGGCTAACTTTATAGCTCTTTCAAAAGATGGCTACTATGATGGTGTCATTTTCCATCGTATTATCAAGGACTTTATGATTCAAGGTGGAGACCCAACTGGAACTGGTATGGGTGGCGAGTCAATCTACGGCGAATCATTTGAGGATGAATTCTCAGAAGAACTTTACAATATTCGTGGTGCCCTTTCTATGGCCAATGCTGGTCCAAATACCAACGGCAGCCAGTTCTTTATCGTGCAAAATCAACACCTGCCTTATTCTAAAAAAGAAATTGCTCGTGGTGGTTGGCCAGAATCGATTGCAGAAATCTATGCTAACCAAGGTGGGACACCTCACCTAGACCGTCGACACACTGTTTTTGGTCAGTTAGCTGATGAAGCGTCTTACGCTGTCTTGGATGCCATTGCTGCTGTTGATACAGGAGCTATGGACAAGCCAGTTGAAGATGTCGTGATTGAAACAATTGAAATCGAGGACTAAGATGAAAATCGGTGATAAGCTAAAGGGCCGTATTACAGGGATTCAGCCCTACGGAGCCTTTGTTGAGCTAGAGACGGGTGATACGGGGCTGATTCACATTTCAGAGATTCGGACAGGCTTTATTGAAAATATCCAAGAAGCCTTGAAAGTCGATGAAGAGGTTCAAGTTCAAGTAGTGGATTTAGATGAATTTACAGGGAAAGCTAGTCTTTCTATCCGCACTTTGGAGGAAGAAAAGCACCAGTTTCCGAGACGGCGACGCTTTTCAAGCGACCGTTTTAACTACGGCTTTGCGCCTCTCAAACGAATGATGCCAATTTGGACCAAGGAAGCCCTTCAACATTTGAAGAATCAGAAGCACTAGTTAGAAATCTCTATCTTTTGTAATGTTAATATAAATCTGCTATAATAGGACCATGGAAGAAGAACAATTATTAAAATCAGGGGAGCGCATTAACCAGCTCTTTTCGACAGATATCAAAATCATTCAAAATAGAGAGGTTTTTAGCTATTCGGTGGATAGTGTTCTCTTGTCACGATTTCCACGTTTTCCTAAAAAGGGCTTGATAGTGGATTTTTGCGCTGGAAATGGAGCAGTTGGGCTATTTGCTAGCACTCGGACTCAGGCACAGATTTTGGCTGTTGAGATTCAGGAGCGTTTGGCAGATATGGCTGAGCGCTCTGTCCGTTTGAATGGTTTGGAAGAGCAGATGGAGGTCATCTGTGATGATTTGAAAAATATGCCTGCTTACATTCAGGGAAGTAAGGTGGATATGATTTTGTGTAATCCGCCCTATTTCAAGGTGGATCCTCATTCCAATCTGAACGAGAGTGAACATTATCTCTTGGCTCGCCATGAAATTACGACTAATTTGCAGGAAATCTGTCGTAGTGCTCAGAGTATTCTCAAATCTAATGGGCGTTTGGCTATGGTTCATCGTCCTGATCGACTTCTGGATATTTTGGATACGTTACAACGGCATAATCTAGCCCCTAAGCGCCTGCAGTTTGTTTATCCAAAAAGAGAAAAGGAAGCCAATATGCTTTTGATTGAGGCTATCAAGGATGGATCGACAAGTGGCTTTAAGGTCTTGCCACCTCTCATTGTGCACAATGATGATGGCTCTTATACGCCTGAACTTGAAGAGATTTATTATGGATCATAAGGCTTATATGTACGTGCTGGAGTGTCGTGATGGATCTTACTATACAGGCTATACGACTGATGTGAGAAGACGCCTCGCTGTCCACAATAGTGGGAAGGGAGCCAAATACACACGAGCACGCTTGCCAGTCAAACTTATCTATGCTCAAGGTTTTGCCAGTAAGGAAGAAGCCATGTCAGCTGAAGCCCTTTTCAAGCGTAAGAAGAGGCCACAGAAGGAAAGATTTTTATCTGAAAATCAAGATAGAAATTTACTCATACTCAATGAAAATCAAAGAGAAAACTAGGAAGCTAGCCGTAGGTTGCTCAAAGCACTGCTTTGAGGTTGCAGATAGAGCTGACGTGGTTTAAAGAGATTTTCGAAGAGTATCAGTTATTTTGAAGAATTGTGAGGAGCCCTTTGACTCCTCTTACTTTTGTCAAAAAGCGAAAAAAATGCTACAATAAAGAGAATAAACAAAATGAGGTATTATCATGTCTAAGATTCTAGTATTTGGTCACCAAAATCCAGACTCAGATGCCATCGGGTCATCTGTAGCCTTTGCCTACCTTGCAAAAGAAGCTTATGGTTTGGATACGGAAGCTGTTGCCCTTGGAACTCCAAATGAAGAAACAGCCTTTGTCTTGAACTATTTTGGTGTAGAAGCACCGCGTGTTATCACTTCTGCTAAAGCAGAGGGTGCAGAGCAAGTTATCCTGACTGACCACAATGAATTCCAACAATCTGTATCAGATATCGCTGAAGTAGAAGTTTACGGTGTTGTAGACCACCACCGTGTGGCTAACTTTGAAACTGCAAGCCCACTTTACATGCGTTTGGAGCCAGTTGGTTCAGCGTCTTCAATCGTTTACCGTATGTTCAAAGAACATGGTGTAGCCGTGCCTAAAGAGATTGCTGGTTTGATGCTTTCAGGTTTGATTTCAGATACTCTTCTTTTGAAATCACCAACAACACACCCAACAGATAAGGTTATTGCTCCAGAATTGGCTGAATTGGCTGGTGTCAACTTGGAAGAGTATGGTTTGGCTATGTTGAAAGCTGGTACAAACTTGGCTAGCAAATCTGCTGACGAATTGATTGACATCGATGCTAAAACTTTTGAATTGAACGGAAATAATGTCCGTGTTGCTCAAGTAAACACAGTTGACATCGCTGAAGTATTGGAACGCCAAGCAGAAATTGAAGCTGCAATGCAAGCTGCCAACACAGCAAACGGCTACTCTGACTTTGTCTTGATGATTACAGATATCGTCAACTCAAACTCAGAAATCCTAGCTCTTGGTGCTAACATGGGCAAGGTTGAAGCAGCCTTCAACTTCAAACTTGAAAACAATCATGCCTTCCTTGCTGGTGCTGTTTCACGTAAGAAACAAGTGGTACCTCAATTGACTGAAAGCTTTAATGCTTAAGATTTTGAGTGTTAATTCAAATTAGGAAAGGCTAGTTTGCCTTATATCGAAAGGAGTTTCGGCTCCTTTTTTTCTAGGAGTGAAGCATGTTAGAAACTGGTGATTTGATTTTTGTGAGAGATGAGTCGGACATGGGGCAAGCCATCCAAACTTCCACAGGCAACTATAGCCATGTTGCCATTTATTTGGATGGGATGATTTACCACGCTAGTGGACAGGCTGGTGTGGTTAGTCAAGAACCAGCAGACTTCTTTGAGTCCAATCACTTGTACGACCTCTATGTTTACCCAGAAATGGATATCCAGTCTGTGAAGGAAAAAGCTTGCAAACATCTAGGAGCACCCTACAATACTTCTTTCTATCCAGATGGAGAAGGTTTTTACTGTTCCCAGTACATGGCAGAAATTCTCCCCATTTTTGAAACTATTCCCATGAAATTTGGAGATGGGGAGCAGGAGATTAGTGATTTTTGGAGGGAGTATTACAGAGAACTAGGTCTGCCTGTTCCTTTGAACCAGCCGGGGACCAATCCCAGTCAGTTGGCAGCATCGCCTCTGTTAGAATGTAAAGAAAGGAATCTTCATGATTCAGATTTTTAATCCATCTCGTTTGACGAGACAGCCATTTTTTGGAGAATTGATCCGCTATCTGGACCAGCATGAGGATGTGATTTTACGGGAAATCAAGGCTCAATTTCCAGATGTTGCAGTTGATAAACTCATGGAAGAGTATATAAAGGCAGGTTTGATTCTACGAGAAAATAAGCGTTATTACCTTAATCTTCCTATGCTTGAATCACTCGATAGTCTCGAACTGGATCAAGAGATTTTTGTCAGCGAAGATAGTCCGGCCTATCAAGCCTTGTTAGAGCAGAGTTTTGAGACGGAATTGCGCAATCAGACCAATGCAGCTATTTTAGTTGAAAAGACCGATTTTGCGCGAACAAAAATGACCTTGTCCAATTATTTCTACAAGGTCAAACATCAGTATCCTTTGACAGAAAAACAGCAGGAACTTTATGCCATTTTGGGAGATGTCAATCCTGAGTATGCTCTCAAATATATGACGACTTTTTTGTTGAAGTTCCTCAAAAAAGACCAGCTTATACAGAAACGACGTGATATCTTTGTGGAAAGTTTGGTCGTCCTAGACTATATTGTCCAAAATGAAGAGGGGAAGTATGAGTTGGCTATCGATTTGGACAAGGAGAGATTAACTTTCTACTTAGCGTGAAATTTTGTTTTTGAGCACATTGTTTGACTTTCCTTAGGATTCAGTATAAACTATATGTAACCGGTAACACATATCGGAATAAAACCAAAGGAGACAATCATATGTCACTTGAAAACAAATTGGAACAAGCAACAGGCGCTATCAAAGAAGGATTTGGTAAAGTTACTGGGGATAGCAAGACTGAAGCAGAAGGCGCTGTAGAAAAGACAGTTGCTAAGGCAAAAGAAGTAGTTGAAGATGCTAAAGGTGCTGTAGAAGGTGCCGTTGAAGGTTTGAAAAACGCTTTTAAATAAAAATAGAAAAAATCAAGGGTTTCGTTTCCCTTGATTTTTTTACGATCCTTATAAATAATTTTCTGCTACGGCTGCATCTCCTGGATAGGCTTCTTTCTTTCCTTGGACGATTTGGTAGCAATCGGCTCCCTTACCGGCGATAATAACTGCATCTAATTCTTGACTTGTGATAGTCATCGCTGCCCTGATGGCTTCTTGGCGATCTGCAATTTTTTCAACAGGATGATTGATGTAGCTACTAATTTCATCTGCAATGGCCATTGGGTCTTCATAGTTAGGGTCATCAGCAGTCAGAAAGACTTGAATCTCAGGGTGTTGATTAAGGAGGAGGCCAAAGTCCTTACGACGGCTTTCTCCCTTGTTTCCTGTCGAACCCAGAACCAGAGCAATTTTTCCTGTTTGATGAGTTTCTACAACCTTGATTAGTTTTTTGAGGCTGTCACCATTGTGGGCGTAGTCGATGAAAACCTTGGCTCCATTTTTCTGAGTGAGGACTTCCATACGACCAGGAACTCGGGTTGCAGCGATACCTTTTTTGATGTCCTCAAGACTAGCTCCGAGACGGAGGCAAGCAAGTCCAGCAGCAACGGCATTTTCTTGATTGAAGTGGCCAATGAGTTGGATATCATAATCTCCAGCGAGTTTACCCGTAGCTGAAAAACTAAAGGCTTTGGAATTCTCGATTTGGTTGTTCGACTGACTACCGTAGAAATCATGGTCTTGATTTTCTACTTGTTCTTTTAAGACAGAAAAGTGGTCCATGTCACTGTTAATGATGACTGCTCGGCTATTTTCCATCAAGAGTCGCTTGTGGTAGAAGTAGTCTTCAAAGCTAGGGTGTTCAATAGGGCCAATATGGTCTGGGCTGATATTGAGGAAAACTCCTACATCAAAGGTTAGGCCATAGACACGTTTGACCAGATAGGCTTGACTAGATACCTCCATGATGAGGTGGGTGCGGTCATTTTGCACAGCTTGATTCATCATATCAAAGAGGTCAATGCTCTCAGGAGTTGTCAATGCAGACTTAAAGAAAGTCTTGCCGTCTAGAGTTGTATTCATGGTCGAGAGCATAGCAGGTCGGTGCCCTTGAGACAAAATGTTATAGGCGAAATAGGCAGCTGTTGTCTTACCCTTGGTTCCAGTAAAGGCCAGAAGTTTAAGTTTTTCCTGTGGATTGCCATAAAATTTCATAGCAATCAAACTCATGGCTTTCTTAATATCGCTGACGATAATGGCAGGAATACCAACTTCATAGTCTTCTTCAGCCACATACCAACCGAGTCCTTGAGAGATGGCTGAAAGCAGAAATTCCTTCTTAAAGGCAGCGCCCTTGACGAAAAAGAGGCTCTTCTCTTTGGCCTTGCGGCTATCATAGCAGATGGTGTCAAATACGACATGGCTGTAGTTGTAGTGATAATGTCCTTGGTCGATAATCTCACGGAAGAGACCATCTTTCTTTAAAATATCTAATACGGTTTCAATCTTAATCATACTTTCTATTGTAAACCGAAAGTCGTAAATTTACAAGTGACAAGGAAAAGTTTATAATGGAAGATGAGGAATTTTTCCTAGTGATTAAAATTAAACGAGGAATCTATGTCTAACGAAAACAATCACCAGCAGGCCCAGATGTTACGGGGGACTGCTTGGCTAACGGCTAGTAACTTTATCAGTCGTCTACTCGGTGCCATTTATATCATCCCTTGGTATATATGGATGGGGTCTTATGCGGCTACAGCAAATGGTCTCTTTACCATGGGCTACAATATCTATGCCTGGTTCTTGCTGATTTCAACAGCGGGTATTCCAGTTGCGGTTGCCAAGCAAGTGGCCAAGTACAATACCATGCGAGAAGAAGAGCATAGCTTTGCCTTGATTCGGAGCTTTTTAGGCTTTATGACAGGACTAGGTCTGGTCTTTGCTTTGGTCTTGTATGTCTTTGCTCCTTGGCTAGCAGACTTGTCGGGTGTAGGGAAAGACTTGATCCCAATCATGCAGAGTTTGGCTTGGGCGGTCTTGATTTTCCCATCTATGAGTGTTATCCGAGGCTTCTTCCAAGGGATGAATAACCTGAAACCTTATGCCATGAGCCAAATCGCTGAGCAGGTCATTCGCGTTATCTGGATGCTCTTAGCTACCTTTATGATTATGAAAATGGGCTCAGGAGATTATCTAGCAGCGGTTACCCAATCCACCTTTGCTGCCTTTGTCGGCATGGTAGCTAGTTTTGCAGTTTTGATCTATTTCCTTGCCAAAGAAGGATTACTTAAAAGAGTCCTTGAAACAGGAGATAAGATAAACAGCAAGCGTCTTTTGGTCGACACCATTAAGGAAGCCATTCCTTTTATCCTGACAGGGTCTGCTATCCAGCTTTTCCAGATTTTGGACCAGATGACCTTTATCAATAGTATGAGTTGGTTTACCAACTATAGTAATGAAGACTTGGTTGTCATGTTTTCTTATTTCTCTGCCAATCCTAATAAAATCACTATGATTTTGATTTCTGTTGGGGTTTCGATTGGGAGTGTAGGGTTGCCACTTTTGACTGAAAACTATGTCAAGGGGGACTTGAAGGCAGCTTCTCGTTTAGTTCAGGACAGCATCACCATGCTTTTCTTATTTTTGCTACCAGCAACGGTTGGAGTGGTTATGGTAGGAGAACCTCTCTATACTGTCTTCTATGGCAAGCCAGATAGTTTGGCTATGGGCTTGTTTGTCTTTGCAGTTTTGCAGTCTACTATTTTAGGCTTGTACATGGTTTTGTCTCCAATGCTTCAAGCCATGTTCCGCAACCGCAAGGCCGTTCTCTATTTTATCTATGGTTCCATTGCCAAGCTGGTTTTACAACTGCCAACCATTGCTCTCTTTCACAGTTATGGACCTTTGATTTCCACAACCATCGGCCTCATTATTCCTAATGTTTTGATGTATCGGGACATTTGCAAGGTAACTGGTGTTAAGCGCAAGGTGATTTTGAAACGAACCATTTTAATCAGTTTGTTAACTCTTTTCATGTTTCTAGTAGTTGGGACATTGCAGTGGATTTTAGGATTTGTCTTCCAACCAAGTGGACGTTTGTGGAGTTTCCTATATGTAGCACTGGTCGGTGCCATGGGTGGAGGTGTTTATGGAGTTATGAGTCTCCGTACCCGTTTGTTGGATAAGGTGATTGGAAAAGCTCAAGCAGACCGCTTACGAATCAAATTAAAGTTAACTTAAAAAATATTTATAAATAAAAGGGATAATTTGAACATTTCTATCATGAAATGCTTAGATTATTCTCTTTTTTATTAATTTGTATTATATTTTTTATAATTTGTAGATAGTAATTTAATTTTTCTTAAATTTTACTTAAAAAACTATTGACTAAATAAAACCTGTAATGTATAATAAGACAAATATTTAAATCAGGAGGTTCTGGAGATGAAAAAGTCTAAGGCCAAGTATGCAACACTTGCAGGTGTCGTGTTAAGTGCAGGTATTTTGTTAAGTGCGTGTGGAAATTCTAGCACAGGGTCAAAAACATATAACTATGTTTATACTAGTGATCCGTCTAGTTTAAACTATCTAGCAGAAAACCGTGCAACAACAAATGATATTGTGACCAATCTGGTAGATGGTCTCATGGAAAATGACCAGTATGGAAATTATGTTCCATCTTTGGCAGAGGATTGGAGTGTTTCTAAGGACGGTTTGACCTATACCTACAAACTGCGTAAAGATGCTAAATGGTATACTGCAGATGGAGAAGAATATGCTCCTGTAACTGCCCAAGATTTTGTCACTGGTTTGAAATATGCGGCTGATAAAAAATCAGAAGCCTTGTACTTAGTGCAAGAATCCGTTGCTGGATTAGATGACTATATCACTGGTAAAACAAGCGACTTTTCAACTGTCGGAGTTAAGGCTCTTGATGACCAAACTGTTCAATATACCTTGACACGACCAGAATCTTATTGGAACTCAAAAACAACTTCAACCATTCTCTTCCCAGTCAATGCAGATTTCTTAAAATCAAAAGGGGATGATTTTGGGAAGGTAGACCCATCTAGCATTTTGTATAATGGACCTTTCTTGATGAAATCCTTTGTTTCAAAATCTGTCATCGAATTCAAGAAAAATCCTAACTACTGGGATGCTAAAAATGTCTTTGTAGATGATGTGAAATTGGCCTATTATGATGGTAGTGACCAAGATGCACTAGCTCGTAACTTTGTCGAGGGAGCTTATAGCTACGCTCGTCTCTATCCAAATAGTTCAAGCTTTGAAGGGATTAAAGAAAAGAATAAGGATAATATCATCTATAGCTTGCAAGATGCCACTTCTTATTTCTTAAACTTTAACCTGGATAGAAAATCTTATAAATTCACTTCTAAGACAAGTGATGCTGAAAAGAAATCGACTCAGGAAGCGGTTCTTAATAAAAACTTCCGTCAAGCCATTAACTTTGCCTATGACCGTACAGCTTACGGGGCTCAATCCCAAGGAGAGGATGGTGCAACTAAGATTTTGCGTAACCTAGTCGTTCCTCCAAACTTCGTAAGTATCAACGGAAAAGACTTTGGTGAAGTAGTGGCCTCTAAGATGGTGAATTACGGTAAGGAATGGCAAGGAATTAACTTTGCAGATGCCCAAGATCCATACTACAATCCTGACAAAGCCAAGGCTAAATTTGCTGAAGCTAAGAAAGAACTCCAAGTCAAAGGAGTCCAATTCCCTATCCACTTGGACATGACAGTTGACCAAGCTGCTAAAAAGGGTGTCCAAGAGGCAAATTCTATGAAGCAATCTATTGAAGCAGCCTTAGGTGCAGAAAATGTTGTAATTGATATTCAACAACTTTCTACTGAAGACTTTGATAATACAAGCTATTTGGCTCAGACTGCAGCTCAGAAGGATTACGATCTATACAACGGTGGCTGGAGCGCAGACTATCAAGATCCATCAAGCTACCTTGATATTTTTAATATTAATTCCGGTGGAGTGTTGCAAAATCTAGGTTTAGAGCCGGGTGAAGCCAATGACAAGGCCAAGGTTGTTGGACTAGACGTCTACACTCAAATGTTGGAAGAAGCTAATAAGGAGCAAGATCCGGCTAAACGTTATGAAAAATATGCGGATGCCCAAGCTTGGTTGGTAGATAGCTCTCTAGCAATTCCAAATGTTTCACTAGGCGGAACACCAACATTGAGAAAAACAGTTCCTTTCTCTTCACCGTATTCATTAGCTGGTAATAAAGGGGTCGAATCATATAAATACCTCAAAGTACAAGATAAGACAGTTACGAAAGACGAATATGAAAAAGCCAAAGAAAAATGGTTGAAAGAAAAAGAAGAATCTAATAAAAAAGCCCAAGAAGAATTGGCAAAACATGTCAAATAAGGATTTTTCAAGAAAACGATGGTTTCGAAAGAAGCTGTCGTTTTTTTATAGAATGATGGCAAATTTGGAAGAAAAGTGCTTACATTTTTTAAATTGTTTATCAGATTTATGATATAATGAATATAATAAAAGTTGTGAGAAGCTATTTTTAAATCCTCTTCCAGTGTTAACTGAAGTATGCACATGCTAGGATGATTTTATAGGAGGGATGCTGTCTACTAAAAAAGTAAGATAAAATGCAACTAATGATAAGTTCTTCTTTTATGTGAAGAGTTCTTATCTGCCTATTTACTAATCGTTATGGAGGTAACATCATGGGCGCCATTATGGAGTTTGCAACAGAAAAACAGATTGCATCATTTCTGTCAACTTGTCATATTGAAGGGCAAAAGAATTTTCTGATGGCCTTCAAGAAAAAGACATGGCTGAAATCTTTTATTGATTTCTTTATTGTAGGAGGAAGTTACTATGTTCAGTCGAGTGTGAAGCCTAAGATTCTGGCATTCACACCTAAGGGGATCTATTTGATGGACATCAGTGATATAACTGAGAATCGTTTTAATCAAGTCCTTGAGATGCCTTGGAATCAAGTTAAAGATTTTACTTATAAGCCAGTCTTGAATGCAGTTAGGCTGAATTGGAACTATCAAAATGAAGCCTATATTTTTTCCGTGGATGTCGGTCAGATTGGTCAGCATGTGGGCCAATATCAATTTAACAAAGAGCATTATGACTATTTAGCCCAACAGGATTTCTTTCAGTCTAAGTAAGCACTCGCAAGGATTTTCACAAAAGAATCTGGAATATTTTCTGGATTCTTTTTAGCTTTACTCCATAAGTATATAGTTTGAAACTATAGCTAGCTCTTGAAAAGAAGAAAATGAGTTGATGAAAATAAGTGGTACAATAGTTACTATAGATTTGGAGGTATTGTATGAGCAAGGAATTACACATCAACACAATTTTGGCCCAGGCGGGTATCAAGTCAGACGAAGCGACAGGAGCTTTGGTGACACCGCTACATTTTTCAACGACCTATCAGCATCCAGAGTTTGGTAAATCTACTGGTTTTGACTATACACGCACTAAAAACCCAACTCGCAGTAAGGCTGAAGAAGTCTTGGCAGCCATTGAATCAGCAGACTATGCCCTAGCGACTAGCTCAGGGATGTCAGCTATTGTATTGGCCTTTAGCGTTTTCCCAGTAGGAAGTAAGGTTTTAGCAGTGCGTGACCTTTACGGAGGTTCTTTCCGCTGGTTCAACCAAGTGGAGCAGGAAGGTCGTTTCCATTTTACCTATGCCAATACAGAAGAAGAGTTGATTGCCGAGTTAGAAAAAGACGTGGATGTTCTCTATATCGAAACACCAACCAATCCCTTGATGTTGGAATTTGATATAGAAAAACTAGCAAAATTAGCTCATGCTAAGGGTGCCAAAGTGGTGGTGGACAATACCTTCTACAGCCCTATCTACCAACGTCCGATTGAAGATGGAGCAGATATCGTTCTGCATTCAGCGACTAAGTATCTGGCAGGGCACAATGATGTCTTGGCTGGAGTGGTTGTGACCAATAGTTTAGAACTATACGAGAAACTCTTTTATAATCTCAATACGACAGGGGCAGTCTTGTCTCCGTTTGATAGTTATCAATTGATTCGTGGTCTCAAGACCTTGTCTCTTCGTATGGAGCGCTCAACAGCCAATGCCCAAGAAGTGGTTGCCTTTTTGAAGGATTCTCCAGCAGTTAAGGAAGTTCTCTACACTGGGCGTGGAGGCATGATTTCCTTCAAGGTAGCGGATGAAACACGCATTCCTCATATCTTGAATAGTCTCAAGGTCTTCTCTTTTGCGGAAAGTTTGGGTGGAGTGGAAAGTCTTATCACCTATCCAACAACTCAAACTCACGCTGATATTCCAGCAGAAGTTCGCCATTCTTATGGTTTGACAGATGACCTTTTGCGCTTGTCAATTGGGATTGAAGATGCTAGAGATTTGATTGCAGATTTGCGCCAAGCATTAGAAGGATAAGACAAAGATGGGAAAATATGATTTTACAAGCCTGCCTAATCGTTTAGGGCATCATACCTATAAATGGAAAGAAGCAGAAACGGATAGCGAGGTCCTACCAGCTTGGATAGCAGACATGGACTTTGTAGTCTTGCCTGAAATCCGCCAAGCAGTGCAAACTTACGCAGATCAACTGGTTTATGGCTATACTTATGCCAGTGAAGAGTTAATTCACGAAGTTCAAAAGTGGGAAGCAACACAACACGGTTACCACTTTGACAAAGAGGCTCTTGTCTTTATCGAGGGTGTGGTACCAGCTATCTCGACAGCCATTCAAGCCTTTACAAAAGAAGGCGAGGCAGTTCTGATTAACACACCAGTTTACCCACCTTTTGCTCGCAGTGTCAAGTTAAATAATCGCAGATTGATTACCAATTCTTTGGTGGAAAAAGATGGTCTGTTTGAGATTGACTTTGACCAACTGGAGAAGGATTTGGTAGAAGAGGATGTCAAACTCTATATCCTTTGCAACCCACACAATCCTGGTGGACGTGTTTGGGAAAAGGAAGTGTTGGAAAAGATTGGCCAACTCTGTCAAAAACATGGTGTTTTGTTGGTTTCAGATGAGATTCACCAAGATTTGGCCCTCTTTGGTCACAAGCATCATTCCTTCAATACCATCAACCCTGACTTTAAAGAATTTGCTATCGTCTTGAGCAGTGCCACTAAAACCTTTAACATCGCTGGGACAAAAAATTCCTATGCAGTCATTGAAAATCCTAAGTTGAGAGCGGCTTACCAGAAACGTCAGTTGGCTAATAATCAGCATGAAATCTCAGGTTTGGGTTATTTGGCGACAGAAGCTGCCTATCGCTATGGGAAGGATTGGCTAGAGGAACTCAAGCAAGTCTTTGAAGACCATATCAATTATGTGGTGGATCTATTTGGTAAAGAGACTAAAATCAAGGTCATGAAACCGCAGGGAACCTACTTGATTTGGCTTGATTTTTCAGCTTATGACCTGACTGATGAAAGATTGCAAGAGCTTTTGAGGAATGAAGCCAAGGTTATCCTCAACCGTGGTTTGGATTTTGGGGAGGAAGGAAGTCTCCATGCCCGCCTCAATGTAGCCATGCCTAAATCTCTGTTGCAAGAAGTTTGTCAGCGAATTGTGACGACTTTTGCTAAACTTTAAAAATCCAGCCTTCTAGGAGAAAAGTATCCTTAGAAGGCTATTTTCATAGGCGAAAATATGGTATAATAAAAAGATAAGGTAAAGGTAAAAATATGGCTAAATTGATTCCGGGGAAGGTCCGTATCGAAGGCGTTGCCCTTTATGAAACTGGTAAGGTTGACATTATCAAGGAAAAGAACAATCGGCTCTACGCTCGCGTTTCAGAAGAAGAACTGCGCTATAGTTTAGAGGATGATTTGGTTTTTTGTGCTTGCGATTTTTTCCAAAGGAGGGGCTACTGTGTGCATTTGGCAGCGCTGGAGCATTTTTTGAAAAATGATGAGCGCGGTCAGGAAATCTTGCAGAGTCTGGAAGAAGGTCATGAAGAAAAAGAGGCCGTTGAAACCAAGGTGACCTTGGGTGGCAAGTTTTTGGATCGAATCTTGTCTCCAAAATCAGACCGAGCCTATGAATTATCAGCTGTGGGTCAGGTGGAAGCAGGAACTAATCATATCTTGTGGACGCTTAGAATCGGGCAAATCAATAGCCAAAAATACTATGTCATTCGGGATATTCCACTATTTTTAAGAGTTGTTGAGAAGAGAAAGTCTTATATGATTGGCAAGATTTATGAGGAGTCTCTGTCTTGGGAAGCCTTTGATGAGGCCAGCCAAGAACTTCTGACTTTCTTGCGCGGACTAGTAGAGGAAGGACTTAGTCCAGAGCTTTTTTTCCAAAACCAAGGTCGGCACCTCTTTTTTCCTCTGACCTTTTTTGAGCAGGGTGTGAATTTGCTGATGACCTTGCCGCATTTTCAATTTGACCATCAAGTGGATAGCTACCAGACTCTGCTTTTTCAGGATTTGCATGCGGATGCCAATATATTTGCCTTTACAGTAACAGAATACTCGGATTATTTTGAAATGGAAATCAGTGAGAGTCCAAGGGTCAATGTCTTTTATCAGGGAGACGTACTCTTCCATAAAGGACAGTTTTATTTTCTAAGAGACCAGCAGATGCGTTTTCTCAAGGAAATCAAAGCGTTGCCATTGGATCAACATGGGAAGAAATTCCTGCAATTTGATAGCAGTGATAGAGATAAATTGGCTTCCTGTCTGACTCTCTTTAGCCAGATGGGGAACGTCTCAGCTCCAGAACGTCTACAAATCAAAACTTTTTCTCCCTCTTTTTACTTTGACAGGGAAGAGGATAATCGGATTCGTCTGGAAATCCGGTTTGATTATGGGGATAAGCAGATATCTAGCCGACAAGAGTTAGAAGAATTACCATTTTCGAGTGATGCTGACTTAGAAGAAAGAATTTTCCAAGTCTGTTTGGCAGCTGGATTTGAAGCGGACTTTCAATCTTGGCGTCAGGCCTTAAAAGCAGAGTCTGTCTATCATTTCTTCCATGATATCATCCCAGTCTTTGAAAAACTCGGGCATGTTAACCTATCAGACAAGTTAGAAGAACTATATAGTCTAGCGAGTCCTCAAGTGCAGATTGCTTCCAAGGGAGGTCTCTTGGAAATCCAGTTTGATTTTCAAGATATTGCCCAAGAGGAAATTGACCAAGCCATGCAGGCCTTGGTTGCCAATCAAGATTTTTACATTGATTCGTCTAATCAAGTCTACTTTTTCGATGAAGAAACCAAGAAGATTCGCCAAAACTTACAGGAACTGGGGCAATTTGAACTAAAAGATGGCTCCTTGCAAGCTCGAAAATCCTTAGCCTACAGTTTAGCTCATCTCTTTGAAGGGCGAGATCGTGTTTCTTTTTCACAAGAATTCAAAAATCTGGCCCACGATTTGACGCATCCAGAGGACTTTCCTCGACAAGCAACTCAGGTTCAGGCTGACTTGCGAGATTATCAGGAAAAGGGAATCGGCTGGTTGCAAATGCTCCATCATTATGGTTTTGGTGGGATTTTAGCTGATGATATGGGACTTGGGAAAACCCTTCAGACCATTGCTTTTCTGACCAGCCAAGTGTCAAAAGAAAATCGTGTCTTGATTTTAGCTCCGTCAGGTTTGATCTACAACTGGGCAGATGAATTTCAAAAATTTGCCCCACAGTTGGATGTGGCTGTTGTTCATGGTTTGAAAACTAGTCGTGAAGAGATTCTTGCTGAGAGCCATCAAATCTATGTGACGAGTTATGCTACTTTCCGTCAGGACAGTGATCTTTATCAGGGGATGGCCTTTGACTTCCTTTTCTTAGATGAGGCTCAGGTCATGAAAAATGCTCAGACTAAGATCGCCCAGACCTTGAGACAATTTGTGGTACCGTCAGTTTTTGCCTTGTCAGGAACTCCTATTGAAAACCATCTAGGTGAGTTGTGGTCTATTTTTCAAATCGTCATGCCAGGACTTTTGCCAAGCAAGAAAGAATTTATGAAATTGCCAGCTGAGCGCGTAGCTCAGTTTATCAAGCCTTTCGTGATGCGACGCAAGAAAGAAGAAGTTCTGACCGAATTGCCAGACTTGATTGAAGTGGTTTATAAAAATGAACTGGAAGACCAGCAAAAGGTTATTTACCTAGCCCAGTTGCAACAGATGCGAGACCGTCTGTCTCAAGTGTCAGATCAGGAATTTCAGCGAAGTCGTGTGGAAATCTTATCTGGTCTGATGCGTTTGCGCCAAATCTGTGACACTCCTGCCCTCTTTATGGAGGATTATCAGGGAGCCAGTGGTAAACTGGATAGTCTTCGAGACCTGCTGGTCCAGGTGGCAGACGGCGGACACCGTGTCTTGATTTTCTCGCAGTTCAAGGGAATGTTGGAGAAAATAGAACAAGAACTGCCAGACTTGGGCATGACATCCTTTAAAATTACGGGTTCAACCCCAGCCAAGGAAAGACAAGACATGACCAAAGCCTTTAACCAAGGGGAAAGAGATGCCTTTCTGATTTCCCTCAAGGCTGGTGGTGTCGGTCTGAATCTGACAGGTGCTGATACGGTTATTTTGGTTGACCTTTGGTGGAATCCTGCGGTGGAAGCGCAAGCCATTGGCCGTGCCCATCGGATGGGGCAGGAAGAAACGGTTGAGGTTTATCGCTTAGTGACCAGGGGAACCATTGAAGAAAAAATTCAGGAACTCCAAGAACAAAAGAAACATCTGGTGTCACAAGTATTGGATGGAACAGAGTCACGTGGCAGTCTCAGCCTAGCAGAAATTAGAGAAATTTTGGGAATTTCTGAAGCCAGCACTTGAAAAATCAAGACAATACGCTATAATGAAGTGTTGAAAGGAAATAGAAAATGAGAGAAGAACGATTTCCATTGGTGTCAGATGATGAGGTCATGCTGACTGAGATGCCGGTTATGGACCTCTACGATGAATCTGACTTTATCAGTAATATCAAGGGAGAATACTGTGATAAGAATTATCTGGAATGGGCCCCTATTACTGAAGAAAAACCAGTCAAACCGCTTGAAAAGCCAGTAGATAAACCTAAGAAGGTTGGCTTAGGAGTAAAAAAAGAAGGAAAGAGCTATGCGGAGGTTGCACGTGAAGAAGCGCGTGCGGACTTGAAAAAGAAACGCTCAGCAAGTTATCTGACTAAGGATATTACTCCTACAAGACGCCATTCTCAGCCAAGTCTGGTTAGACAGGGCAATCAACCTACCGCGCCTTTCCAAAAGGAAAATCCTGGCGAATTTGTCAAATACAGTCAAAAACTGACCCAGTCTCATTACATCTTGGCGGAAGAAGTGAGCCATATTTCTACTCAAACTGAGCAAGCAGAAACTGCAGGCCCAAAGAAAAACAACTATGATTTTCTGAAAAAGAGCCAAATCTACAATAAAAAGAATCAACAAAAAGAACAAGAACGTCAGGTTGCCCAAGAGTTGAATCTGACAAGAATTACGGAATAGGGGAGAAAACATGTCAAAGACATATCATTTTATCGGAATTAAGGGATCAGGTATGAGTGCCTTGGCCTTGATGTTGCACCAAATGGGGCATAAGGTACAGGGATCAGATGTTGAAAAGTACTACTTTACTCAACGTGGTCTTGAGCAGGCAGGAATTACCATTCTTCCTTTTGATGAAAAGAATCTAGATGGAGATATGGAAATTATCGCTGGAAATGCCTTTCGTCCAGATAACAATGTCGAAATTGCCTATGCGGATCAAAATGGCATCAGCTACAAACGTTACCATGAATTCCTAGGTAGCTTTATGCGCGATTTTGTCAGCATGGGAGTTGCTGGAGCGCATGGAAAAACTTCAACGACAGGTATGTTATCTCATGTCTTGTCTCATATCACAGATACTAGCTTCTTGATTGGAGATGGGACAGGTCGTGGTTCAGCCAATGCCAAATATTTTGTCTTTGAATCTGACGAATATGAGCGTCACTTCATGCCTTACCACCCAGAATACTCTATCATCACCAACATTGACTTTGACCATCCAGACTATTTCACAAGTCTAGAAGATGTTTTCAATGCCTTTAACGACTATGCTAAACAAATTACCAAAGGTTTGTTTATCTACGGTGAAGATGCTGAGTTACGTAAAATTACGTCTGATGCACCAATCTATTATTATGGCTTTGAAGCTGAAGGCAATGACTTTGTAGTTAGCGATCTTCTTCGTTCTACAACTGGTTCAACCTTCACCGTTCACTTCCGTGGGCAAGAGTTGGGACAATTCCACATCCCAACCTTTGGTCGTCACAATATCATGAATGCGACAGCAGTCATCGGATTGCTGTACACAGCAGGCTTTGATTTGAACTTGGTGCGTGAACACTTGAAAACATTTGCCGGTGTTAAGCGTCGTTTCACTGAGAAAATTGTCAATGACACGGTGATTATCGATGACTTTGCTCACCATCCAACAGAAATCATTGCGACCTTGGATGCGGCTCGTCAAAAATACCCAAGCAAGGAAATCGTAGCAATCTTCCAACCGCATACCTTTACTAGAACTATTGCCCTGTTGGACGACTTTGCCCACGCTTTGAACCAGGCGGATGCAGTTTACCTAGCGCAAATTTATGGATCTGCTCGTGAAGTAGACCATGGTGATGTTAAGGTAGAAGACCTAGCCAATAAAATCAATAAGAAACACCAAGTGATCACTGTTGAAAATGTTTCTCCACTCCTAGACCATGACAATGCTGTTTACGTCTTTATGGGAGCAGGAGATATCCAAACCTATGAATACTCATTTGAGCGACTCTTGTCTAACTTGACAAGCAATGTTCAATAGGATTTTCCCATGGAAATTCCTATTAAGATCATTCAGGCAAGTAAGTCTGATTTGGCTGAGATAGAGGAACTTAAGGCTTCATCTTTTCCAGCTGAAAAGCAGCAACCTTCCCATATTTTAGAAGAAAGTATCCGTAAGTATGCGGATACCTTTCTTCTAGCTAGGGATGAAAATCAGCTTCTGGGCTATGTTCTAGGTGGTCCGCAGCCACATAATCCGCAATGTCTAGAAATGCATTCTTTAGTCATTGAGTCTGGCCATCAGAGACAGGGCTTGGGAACACTTCTTCTTGCGGCCATGAAAGAGGTGGCAGTTGAGCTGGATTACAAAGGTATTCGTTTGGAGAGTCCTGATGAGTTGCTTTCCTACTTTGAAATGAACGGTTTTATTGATGAAGAAGATTATGCAGCTGGTCAGGGGTATAGTATGATTTGGTTTAATCCCTTTTATCTGGAGGCACAATGAAAATCAGACAAGCAAAATTAGAAGATTTGGATCGGATTATCGAGATTGAACTAGAGAATTTCTCGGTAGAAGAAGCCATTCCTCGTTCGGTATTTGAAGCGCATTTGCGAGAAATTCAGACCTCTTTTCTGGTTGCAGAAAAAGAGGGCAGAATCATGGGGTATATAGAAGGGCCAGTTGGCCCCCACCGCCATCTGCAAGACCAGTCTTTTACAGAAGAGATAGCAGACTATAGTCATAAGCCGGGGGGATATATCTCTGTGACCTGTCTTTCTATTTCCAAGGAGGCACAGGGAATAGGACTAGGTCAGAAATTGCTAACAGCTTTGAAAGAACTAGCTCTTGAACACGAAAGAGAAGGCATTAACCTAACCTGTCATGACTATCTCATTACTTACTACGAAAAACATGGATTTGTCAATGAAGGCCAGTCCCAGTCAACCTTTGCAGGGGAAACATGGTATGATATGGTCTGGGAAGCTAAAAAATAAGCTAGAAAAGCATGCTAGGTTGCTTTTCTTTCGTTTTTAAGATATAATATTATGGATTGTCAACGAGGAGGATAAACTTTTGAGTGAAAAGCCAAGAGAAGACGAAAAATTAAGCTTTAAAGAGCAGATTTTACGTGATTTAGAAAAAGTAAAACGTTATGAAGGGATTCGCCAAGAGGCCACTGAACTTGCAGAGAAAAAAGAAGCTCTATTTGTCCCTGAAACAAAACTCGCAGATGAAGATGTTATGGTTGCATCCCTATCAGCTGTTGAAAAAATTATGGAGAATGCACCACGTGTTCCAAAACATCCTAGTGAGGATATGCCTGCATCACCGGCAGATGAATCGAGAGTAGAAGCTCCGATTACTCCTCGTCACCCTAGTCAAGATGTTCCAGCTTCACCAGTTGAAGCAAGTCCATCAAGACCGGTTCCAGGGCCAGAGACTAATCGTCCACAAAAGGTCGAAGAAGATTTCAACGTAACTCCAACAAGAGTAGCTGTTTCTTATAAGACTGAAGCTAAAAAAGAGCCTCAGAAAGAAGTAACAAAACCAGAACCAGTTATGGAAACGGAAGCTGTTGAAGTCATTTCTGAAACTCCGAGTCGTAGTCGTCGTGAGACTGTTAAACCTGTCAAGAAGAAAAAATCACATTTGAAGGCTTTCTTCATTTCTCTACTGATTTTCCTTGCCTTGATTTCGGCAGGTGGTTACTTCGGTTACCAGTATGTCCAGTCATCTTTATTACCAGTTGACGCTAATTCTAAGAAGTATGTAACCGTTCAAATCCCAGAAGGAGCCAATGTCCAAGAGATTGGCTCAGCACTTGAAAATTCTGGTGTGATTAAACACGGAGTGATTTTTGCTTTTTATGCTAAATATAAAAATTATTCAGATTTGAAGGCTGGATATTACAATTTGCAAAAGAGCATGAGTACAGAGGATATCATTAAGGAACTCCAAAAAGGTGGTACTCCTGAACCTCAAGAACCTTCACTCGCAGATTTGACTATTCCAGAAGGATATACCATTGATCAAATTGCCCAAGCTGTAGGCCAATTACAAGGTGAATTTAAAGAACCTTTGACAGCGGAAGCTTTCTTGGCTAAAGTGCAAGATGACAACTTTATCAGTCAAGAAGTTGCTAAATATCCAAACCTACTCGAAAGCTTGCCAACGAAAGAAAGTGGGGCTCGTTACCGTTTGGAAGGTTATCTTTTCCCAGCGACCTACTCTATCAAGGAAAGCACAACTATTGAAAGTTTGATTGATGAGATGCTGGCAGCTATGGATAAGACCTTGACGCCGCACTATAGTGCAATTAAGTCTAAAAACTTGACAGTCAATGAATTGCTAACAATTGCTTCACTTGTTGAAAAAGAAGGTGCTAAGACTGAAGACCGTAAGTTGATTGCAGGTGTTTTCTACAACCGTTTGAATCTCGGCATGCCTCTTCAAAGCAATATTGCAATCTTGTATGCCCAAGGGAAACTTGGTCAAAATATTAGCCTAGCAGATGATGCTGGAATTGACACATCGATTAATTCACCATACAATGTTTATACCAAACCTGGTTTGATGCCTGGTCCAGTAGATAGTCCAAGTCAGGACGCGATTGAAGCAAGTATCAACCAAACAAAGAGTGAGAACCTCTACTTTGTAGCCAATGTTACAGATGGTAAAGTCTATTACGCAGTGACACAGGAAGAACATGATCGTAATGTAGCTGAACATGTCAATAGCAAACTTACTCAAAATAGTAGTTCAAACTAAGACTACAACAATGAGAATCTCAGATAGAGATTCAATACTATCGAAAGAAAGTTGAGAAAAATGGCAGAAAAAACATATCCTATGACCCTTGCGGAAAAGGAAAAACTTGAAAAAGAATTAGAAGAATTGAAATTGGTTCGCCGACCAGAAGTGGTAGAACGCATTAAGATTGCCCGTTCATACGGTGATCTTTCTGAAAACAGTGAATACGAAGCGGCTAAGGATGAACAAGCCTTTGTTGAAGGACAAATCTCTAGCTTGGAAACAAAAATCCGTTATGCTGAAATCGTCAATAGCGACTCAGTTGCCGATGATGAAGTAGCGATTGGTAAAACAGTCACTATTCAAGAAATTGGTGAGGACGAAGAAGAAGTTTATATTATCGTAGGTTCAGCGGGTGCAGATGCCTTTGCAGGTAAGGTTTCAAATGAAAGCCCAATTGGACAAGCCTTGATTGGTAAGAAAACAGGTGATACAGCAACTATTGAAACACCTGTTGGTAGCTATGATGTAAAAATCTTGAAGGTTGAAAAAACAGCCTAAAAATAAAAAAAAGGAGTGAGGAGGCAGTGCGCTTCACTCACTCCTTTTTCCATTTTAAATTGAATTGGAGACGTTATGAGTTCAAAGAAGAAAAAAAATAAGATGGAGCGTGGTCTGACCAATCGTCACGTGCAGGTTATGGCCATTGCAGGAACAATCGGAACAGGACTCTTTTTGGGAGCAGGTCGCTCTATCAGCCTAACAGGTCCTTCTATTGTACTAATTTATATGATTACGGGAGCATTCATGTTCCTCATGATGCGTGCGGTTGGGGAAATGCTCTACCAAGACCCTGAGCAACATACCTTTATCAACTTTATCACGCGCCATTTAGGTAAGGGCTGGGGTTATTTCTCGGTTTGGTCTTACTGGCTATCCGTTGTCTTTATCGGTATGGCGGAAATCACTGCTATCTCTCACTATGTTCAGTTCTGGTTCCCTAGCTGGCCAAGTTGGATGATTGAGATTGGATTTTTGACTATTCTAGCCTTGGTCAATTTGATTGCGGTGAAACTCTTTGGGGAAGTTGAGTTTTGGTTTGCGATGGTCAAGATTGTGGCTATTTTAGCCATGATTGCCACAGGAGTCTTTATGGTCTTGACAGGCTTTAAGACACCACATGGAGTAGCAAGTTTGGCCAATATTGCTGACAATTTCTCCCTCTTCCCAAATGGTGGAGTTAACTTTGTCATGGCCTTCCAGATGGTTTTCTTTGCCTACCTCATGATTGAGTTTATCGGGGTAACGACTTCAGAAACAAAAAATCCACGTCAGGTCTTGCCAAAAGCCGTTAAGGAAATTCCTTTGCGTATCGCCTTTTTCTACGGTGGTGCCCTCTTAGCCATCATGGCTATCATTCCGTGGCGTGAACTTGCATCGGCTGATTCTCCCTTTGTTACAGTGTTTGAATTGGCAGGAGTCAAGTGGGCGGCAGCCTTGATTAACTTCGTCGTTTTGACATCAGCGGCATCTGCTCTTAACTCAACTCTCTACTCAACAGGTCGTCATTTGTATCAGATTGCCCATGATTCGCCAAATCGCTTCCTAAAAGCAATTAAGGCAGATACTCTCTCTCGCCACAACGTGCCACAAAATGCCATCATTGCCTCAGCAATCTTGATTGCCCTAGCAGCCTTTATTAACATCTTGCCAGGAGTTTCCGATGCCTTTGCCTTGATTACGGCATCATCATCAGGTGTCTATATCGCCATTTATATCTTGATTATGGTGGCTCACCTCAAGTATCGCAAGTCACCAGACTTTATGGCAGATGGTTATCTCATGCCCCATTATCGTTTCCTAAATCCTTTAACCATGCTCTTCTTTGTCTTTGTCTTTGTAACTCTCTTTCTACAAGAGTCTACATTTGTCGGAGCAATCGGTTCAGCTATCTGGATTATCGGTTTCGGGATTTATAGCCAGTGGAAATTTAGAAAATAGATTTGAAACTCATCAGCTTAGCTTGGTGAGTTTTTGCTAGTTTGACAGTCTATTGAAATAAGACTATAATCAAGCTGTAACAGTGTTTAAGGAGGTTTAGATGTACTTTAGATTGGAAAATAAGGAATCCCATAAATCACAAGAAATAGGGAATCTGATTCGTGTTTATAACCGTTCAAAAAGAGAAGAGGCTGAAAGTGAGCCACTTAATCTTTATGTCGAAGATGAAAAGGGCAATCTCATGGCAGGTTTGATAGCAGAGACTTTTGGAAATTGGCTAGAAATCGAGTATTTATTTGTAAAAGAAGAACTGAGAGGGCAAGGACTCGGTTCAAACCTATTGCAGCAAGCAGAAACTGAAGCTAAGAATCGAAACTGTCGTTTTGCTTTTGTCAATACTTACCAGTTTCAAGCTCCAGATTTTTATAAAATGCATGGCTACAAGGAAGTTTTTACCTTACAAGACTATCCCTACACAGGAAAAAGATTTTATTACCAAAAAGATTTGTAAGGAGAATATGAAATCATAAAGTAAAGAGGGGGCTTGACATAAGTATGGAGGTGGACTAATGGATATGAGTAACTATCGATAAGTAGCAGTTATAATCTACAAATTGTGTCTTTCTAGACGATATTGAGGACAATACAGTCGTAGCTAAGACATTAGATGTGAAATCCTACGATGCTGTAGATGTTTTGAGAAAATTGAATAAGCAGAAAACTCTCTATCATTTAGGTGGTAGAGAGTTTTTTGTTAATAAAATTTTACAAAATGACATTTATATATTGCATTAAGTTAGATATATGATATAATGTTGTTAAAAAGAGGCGCAACTTTTTAAAATTAATGAGAATCAAAGAGAAAACCAAGAATGTTAATGGAGGAATAAAAAATGGAAGTTATAAATGTAAGTAAGCATTATGCTCATTCAATCATTCTCAAAGATATAAATTTTGCACTTAATAAGGGTGAAATTGTTGGTCTAGTAGGGAGAAACGGAGTTGGCAAGAGTACATTGATGAAAATTCTTGTTCAGAATAATCAACCGACTTCAGGGAATATTATAAGTAGTGATAATGTTGGGTATTTAATCGAAGAACCAAAATTATTTTTATCTAAAACAGGTTTAGAGAATTTAAAATATTTGTCAAATTTATATGGTGTTGACTACAATAAAGAAAGATTTGGAAGTTTGATCCAAGAGTTAGATTTGACTCAGTCTATTAATAAAAAAGTAAAGACCTATTCTTTAGGTACAAAACAAAAATTAGCTTTGCTTCTAACTCTCGTTACGGAACCTGATATATTGATTTTAGATGAACCGACTAATGGTTTAGATATTGAATCATCACAAATAGTTTTAGCAGTTCTAAAAAACTTAGCTTTACATGAAAATGTGGGAATTTTAATATCGAGTCATAAATTAGAAGATATTGAAGAAATTTGTGAGAGGGTCCTTTTCTTGGAGAACGGGCTTTTGACATTCCAAAAAGTAGGAAAAGATAGACATAATTGCTTGTTTGAGATAGCTTTTTCATCAGCTACAGATAAAGACATTTTCCTTACCAAACAAGAATTTGGGGATATTGTTCAGGAAGAGGGACTGAAAATTACTATGTCTGGGAATATTCAAAGTAGTGAGCTTTTTAAATTTTTTAACGAAAACTCTATTAAAGTAGTTGATTTTGAAACTAAAAAAGAGACGCTTAAAGATATTTATCTAAATCGTTCAAAATAAAGGAAGGTTATAATCATGAAATTAAATAAATTGAATTTTCTTAAGGAAAATATAAGAGATTTATATTCATCAGGCGTAATATATCTCGGATTGATTATCTCGTTTATACCGCCGATACTGGTTACATTCTTTATTCTAAAGACTCAAGGGACATCACTTGGTATTAAGCATATTTCAAATTTTTATGCTATGCTCGGTATGTTAATGGCTGTTATACATGCTAACCGAATTATTAGCAGGGATTTTTCTAACAATACGATCAGTTTATTTTATAATCAAAAGAAAAATCGGATGATTTACGTCTTGTCTAATTTTCTATATGCCATCTCAGTTTCTATTATTTATGCTTTGAATGGCATTGTGCTACTAGTCATCGTATGTAAATTGGGTGTTCCAGGTGATTTAGGATTAGATTTTATAGTAGCTATTGTAGTCAATACAATTTTGTTAGTCCTATTTTATTTTCTATTATCTTACATTTTCTATTTATACAAATTGAAAAGTGGCTTGATATTTGGTATTTTAGTTGCTTTACTACTCTTTATCCCTAATATATTAAATACGATTATGATGAATACTAGTAATGATTTGTTTATCAAAGCAATTGAACTTCTTCCTTTTTATTCTTTACCTGTATTTGTGGCTTCAAATACGATGTCTATTAGTCAGTATCTTGTGGTAATCACTACAATCATTTTATTGTACTTTTTCACTCTCAAGAAAAGCAAGAAGTATTCATTTTAGTTTCGT
This sequence comes from Streptococcus mitis, assembly GCF_022137125.1. Lineage (GTDB taxonomy): Bacteria > Bacillota > Bacilli > Lactobacillales > Streptococcaceae > Streptococcus > Streptococcus mitis_CE. The sequence goes on from NZ_JAKNEQ010000010.1 coordinate 43,855, forward strand.
TTAGTATTATTTTGCATACTTAAAACCAGCAAAAAATCAGTCATCTTGGTATGCTCCTTCTCTTGCTGTTCACCACGTTTTTGACTTATACTAGACTCATTTCCAAAAGCATTATATAATAGTAATATGAAACCAACTAAACTAAACAAGAAGTACAAGCAATAAAAACTCGTTTAAAAGATTCTACTAAAGCTAATACTAAACAAAAATAAAAGAGTAAACTAGGAAGTTTATTTCAAACAATCCAACATACTGATTTTAGGTTGAAGATAATATTGGAGTGCTAATTAATGAGGTTAAAATAAATAGCTGACAGCTTGTGTTAGTTTTGGATTTTTTAAGAGTAGATGAGTATTAAAACTATAAGGAGGACGCAGGTGGCTAAAAATTTAAAATTAAAATTAGCTCGGGTTGAGCTTGATTTAACTCAAGGTCAACTGGCAGAGGCTGTTGGTGTGACACGCCAGACTATTGGTTTGATAGAGGCAGGGAAATACAATCCCAGTCTCTCGCTCTGCCAGTCCATTTGCAGATGTTTAGGGAAAACCCTAGACCAATTATTTTGGGAGGAAGAAGATGGTAAATAAATTTATTCATTATCAATTACTTGACGAAAGAGAAGAACAACTAATCAATAAAGCTGGGGCAGAGTCTTTTACCCTCTTCATTGGGCTTGTGCTTCTAAGCTATTTGGTGGCAGTGTTGGCTCCCTCTCTTTTTAATCCGAATTTTCTAGTGTATACTCTGATAGTAGGAATTTTCTTCTTTTTCAATCGTGCCCGTTATCTGGGAGTGACCTACTATAGTCGTTTTCATTTTACGATTTTGGGTTGTTTTTTCCTAAACTTGGCTATTACGACTCTTTTGATGTTGCAGAATTATCAATTCAACATAGAAATTTATCAGCACAATCCTTTGAACCTTAAATACTTATCTGCTTGGGTCATTACTTATCTGATTTACCTTCCTTGGGTTTTTATCGGTAATCTCGGCCTTAAAAGTTATGGCGAATGGGCTCAGAAAAAATTTGAACAAGATATGGATGAACTGGAGAGTGGAGAATAGCTTGTTACTCTTTTCTCAATCCAGCCAAAATGTGTTATAATAGTACTAATTTATTGGAACACATGAAAGTTCTTGAAATTTTCATTGGTTTCTAGTTAAGGAAGTAGGAAAAGTATGTATCCAGATGATAGTTTGACATTGCACACGGACTTGTACCAGATTAACATGATGCAGGTTTACTTTGACCAAGGGATTCACAATAAAAAGGCGGTCTTTGAGGTTTATTTCCGCCAACAGCCTTTTAAAAATGGCTATGCAGTTTTTGCAGGTTTGGAAAGAATTGTGAATTATCTTGAAGACTTGCGTTTTTCAGATAGCGATATTGCCTATTTGGAGTCGCTGGGCTATCATGGGTCATTCTTGGACTATCTCCGCAATTTCAAGTTGGAGTTGACCGTTCGTTCTGCCCAAGAAGGGGACTTGGTTTTTGCTAATGAACCGATTGTGCAGGTGGAAGGCCCTCTAGCTCAATGTCAATTGGTCGAAACGGCTCTTTTGAACATCGTCAACTACCAGACCTTGGTGGCGACTAAGGCAGCTCGTATTCGTTCAGTCATTGAAGATGAACCCTTGATGGAGTTTGGGACACGTCGGGCGCAAGAGATGGATGCGGCTATCTGGGGAACACGCGCAGCGGTGATTGGTGGAGCTAATGGAACCAGCAATGTGCGTGCTGGTAAACTCTTTGATATTCCTGTCTTGGGGACTCACGCCCATGCCTTGGTACAGGTTTATGGTAACGACTATGAAGCTTTCAAGGCTTACGCTGCGACCCACAAAAACTGTGTCTTTCTTGTGGATACCTATGACACCCTTCGCATCGGTGTACCAGCTGCCATTCAGGTGGCGCGTGAGTTGGGGGACCAGATTAACTTTATGGGTGTGCGGATTGACTCTGGGGATATTGCCTACATTTCCAAAAAAGTCCGTCAGCAACTGGACGAGGCTGGATTTACAGAGGCTAAGATTTATGCTTCTAATGATCTAGATGAAAATACCATCCTCAACCTCAAGATGCAAAAGGCCAAGATTGATGTCTGGGGTGTGGGAACTAAGCTGATTACAGCCTATGACCAGCCAGCTCTTGGTGCAGTTTATAAGATTGTTGCGATCGAAGATGAAAATGGGAACATGCGCAATACCATCAAGCTTTCTAATAATGCGGAAAAAGTGTCTACGCCAGGTAAGAAACAGGTGTGGCGCATTACCAGTCGTGAAAAAGGCAAGTCAGAAGGAGACTATATCACTTATGACGGTGTGGATGTGAGTGACATGACGGAAATCAAAATGTTCCATCCGACCTATACCTACATCAAGAAGACGGTTCGTAATTTTGATGCCGTTCCTCTCTTAGTGGATATCTTCAAAGACGGAAAATTGATTTACAACCTGCCTAGCTTGACTGAGATTCAGGATTATGCTCGTAAGGAATTTGACAAGCTTTGGGATGAGTACAAGCGCGTACTCAATCCGCAACATTATCCAGTGGATTTGGCGCGTGATGTATGGCAAGACAAGATGGACTTGATTGACAAAATGCGCAAGGAAGCCCTTGGCGAAGGAGAAGAAGAATGAGTTTGCAAGAGACTATTATCCAGCAACTAGGGGTTAAGCCAGTGATTGACGCTCAGGAAGAAATCCATCGTTCCATTGACTTCTTAAAAAAATACCTGAAAAAACATCCCTTCCTTAAAACCTTTGTACTAGGGATTTCTGGGGGACAAGACTCGACTTTGGCAGGTCGTTTGGCTCAACTAGCTATGGAAGAACTGCGAGCAGAAACGGGAGACGACAGCTACAAATTTATCGCTGTCCGCCTGCCATATGGAGTGCAAGCTGATGAAGCAGATGCTCAAAAAGCTCTAGCCTTCATCCAGCCAGATGTCAGCTTGGTAGTTAATATTAAGGAATCTGCTGATGCTATGACAGCTACAGTTGAAGCGACAGGTAGTCCTGTTTCAGATTTTAACAAGGGCAATATCAAGGCTCGTTGCCGTATGATTGCTCAATATGCCCTGGCAGGTGCCCATAGCGGAGCGGTCATTGGAACAGACCACGCCGCGGAAAATATCACAGGCTTTTTTACCAAGTTTGGTGACGGTGGTGCGGATATTCTCCCTCTTTACCGCCTCAATAAACGCCAAGGAAAACAACTCTTACAGGAACTTGGTGCAGACCCAGCCCTTTATGAAAAAATCCCAACGGCAGACCTAGAAGAAGATAAACCAGGTCTAGCTGACGAAGTGGCCCTCGGAGTCACTTATGAAGAGATTGACGACTACCTAGAAGGCAAAACAATCAGCCCAGAAGCCCAAGCAAAAATCGAAAACTGGTGGCACAAAGGTCAACATAAACGCCACCTACCAATCACCGTATTCGATGACTTTTGGGAGTGAGACAGAAATCGGTAACTCACAGAGTTCGATTTCGTCGTCTCACCCCCGCAACGATGACTAGGTTTGAAAAAGCTTGCTAGAGCGCATTTCAAACCAGACAGCGACTGCGTCAAGGAACTAGATGAAAAACTTGTTTTTTAGTTATTACTGAGTTTAGTCTTTTTACCCTGAGCCTATAAATGAGAAAGCGAGGAAGGTCCGAGAGACCTTTTTAGCTTATTACCTTGAAATTAAAAAGCAAAGTAAATTTAAATTGAGGTTGGGCAGAGAATCATCTATCAGAAAGCGAGGTAGCGTCATGAAAGCAATCGGTACGCAAATATTACAGACAGATCGTTTAATCTTGCGAAGATTTGTGGAAAGTGATGCAAAAGCCATGTTTCAGAATTGGGCTTCATCCGCTGAGAATCTAACCTATGTCACCTGGGATCCCCATTCTAATGTCGAAATCACTCGAAACTCGATTCGAAATTGGGTTGCCTCCTATGCTAATCCCAACTATTACAAATGGGCCATTTGTCTCAAAGAAAACCCAGGGCAAGTGATCGGGGATATCAGTATCGTTGAGATGGATGAGGAAGATTCAAGTTGTGAAATTGGCTATGTGCTAGGCAAGGCTTACTGGGGACATGGGATTATGACAGAAGCCTTGAAAGCTGTCTTGGACTTTTGTTTTACTCAAGCAGGTTTTCAAGAAGTCAAGGCACGTTATGCCAGTCTCAATCCAGCTTCAGGTCGTGTCATGGAGAAGGCTGGAATGTCTTATCTAAAGACTATTACCAATGGTGTAGAGAGAAAAGGCTATCTTGCGGACCTTATTTATTATCAGATAAGTAGGGAAGACTAGTGAATTTTCTTTTCAGTTTCCATCAAAGTCAGACCTTGTCTGGCTTTTTTTGCAACATTTTTTACATAACCTGATTAAATTCCTATTTTTCCCTATCATTGTCCCTGTTTTTTCTGGAATTTTGGGGCTATAATAGTTTTATCAAATCAAAGAATGGAGGAAGGCAATGGATAATATAATCTTTTTTATCAGTGTGTTTCTTGCTGGAATTCTCTCCTTCTTTTCTCCTTGTATTTTACCCTTGTTACCGGTCTATGCAGGGGTCTTGTTGGATGACAAAGATGGTGCTCAGACTTCTAGTAGCAAATTTTCAATCTCTGTTGTCAGTTTATTGCGAACTCTGGCCTTTATAGCGGGTATTTCTTTTATTTTTATCTTGCTGGGTTATGGAGCTGGTTTTTTAGGAGATTTGCTGTACGCCCCTTGGTTTCAGTATGTGACGGGTGCGGTCATCATTCTCTTGGGCTTGCACCAGATGGAAGTCTTACATTTGAAGGGACTCTACAAGGAAAGAAGGCTACAATTAAAGAGACAAGGGCAAAAGGGTAACGGCTATAGTCAGGCATTTTTACTAGGATTGACCTTTAGTTTTGCTTGGACGCCTTGTGTGGGGCCGGTTCTTGGCTCTGTTTTGGCTTTAGCGGCTTCAGGTGGCTCAGGTGCTTGGCAGGGAGCTGGTCTTATGTTGGTTTACACACTGGGTCTAGCGCTACCATTTTTGGTTCTAGCTCTAGCTTCCAGCTATGTTTTGAAACATTTCCGAAAACTTCATCCCTACCTCGGAACCCTCAAAAAAGTGGGTGGTTTCCTCATTATTGTGATGGGAATCTTGGTGCTTTTGGGAAATGCTTCCATTTTGACTACATTATTTGAATAGAGAGGAAGAAGAAATGAAAAAATGGCAAACATGTCTCCTTGGAGTCGGCTCAATCTGTTGCTTGGCAGCCTGTTCGGCTAAAAATATGTCAGACCAATCTACTATGAAGGAGCAAACAAAAACTGAACAAGTTAGTTCGCAAACTGCGACTAAAGGTCAGGCGGTTGCTGATTTTGAACTGATGGGAGTAGATGGCAAGACCTACCGCTTGTCTGATTACAAGGGAAAGAAAGTCTATCTCAAATTCTGGGCGTCTTGGTGTTCCATCTGTCTAGCCAGTCTTCCAGATACGGATGAAATTGCTAAGGATGCTGGTGATGACTATGTAGTTTTGACGGTAGTGTCACCTGGACACAAGGGGGAACAAGCTGAAGCAGACTTTAAGAACTGGTACAAGGGCTTGGATTATAAAAATTTCCCAGTTCTAATTGACTCATCAGGAAAACTTTTGGAAAGTTATGGTGTCCGTTCTTACCCAACTCAAGCCTTTATAGACAAGGAAGGCAAGCTAGTCAAAACGCAACCAGGTTTTATGGATAAGGATATGATTTTAAAAGAATTGAAAGAAATGGGGTAGCGAAAGGTCATGAATGATAAAGTAAAACTTTTTGTCTTGGCAGGAATCTTTTTCCTAGCCATAAGCGGTTTCTATTTTCTATTGATGCGAAATGCAGGGCAGACAGATAGCTCGCAAATTGAGAAAGCATCAGTTAGCCAAGGAGGAAAAACAGTGAAAAAAACAGAAGTGAGTAAAGATGCAGACTTGCACGAAATTTATCTGGCTGGAGGTTGTTTCTGGGGAGTTGAGGAATATTTCTCACGCGTTCCCGGGGTAACGGATGCCGTTTCAGGATATGCAAATGGTAGAGGGGATACAACCAAGTACGAATTGATTAACCAAACAGGTCATGCGGAAACCGTCCATGTAACCTATGATGCCAAGCAAATTTCCCTCAAGGAAATCCTGCTTCATTATTTCCGCATTATCAATCCAACTAGCAAAAATAAACAAGGAAATGATGTGGGAACCCAGTACCGTACTGGTGTTTATTACACAGATGACAAGGATTTAGAGGTGATTAACCAAGTCTTTGATGAGGTGGCTAAGAAATACGACCAACCTCTAGCAGTTGAAAAGGAAACCTTGAAGAATTTTGTGGTGGCTGAGGACTATCACCAAGACTACCTCAAGAAAAATCCAAATGGCTACTGTCATATCAATGTCAATCAGGCTGCCTATCCCGTCATCGATGCCAGCAAATATCCCAAACCAAGCGATGAGGAATTGAAAAAGACTTTGTCAACTGAGGAGTATGCAGTTACCCAGAAAAATCAAACAGAACGTGCTTTCTCAAACCGTTACTGGGATAAATTTGAATCTGGTATCTATGTAGATGTGGCAACTGGCGAACCTCTCTTTTCATCAAAGGACAAGTTCGAGTCTGGTTGCGGCTGGCCTAGTTTCACCCAGCCAATCAGTCCAGATGTTGCTACCTACAAGGAAGATAAATCTTACAATATGACACGCATGGAAGTGAGAAGCCGAGTCGGAGATTCTCACCTTGGCCATGTCTTTACGGATGGACCACAGGACAAGGGTGGCTTGCGCTACTGTATCAATAGTCTCTCTATTCGCTTCATTCCCAAAGATCAAATGGAAGAAAAAGGCTACGCTTATTTACTAGATTATGTCAATTAAGAGGGATTTCCTAAGCAGTTAGAGGAGAATTTTGCTATACTGATACTAGTAAGTGACAAAGGAGAGAAGCATGACCTATACAATCTTAATCGTAGAAGATGAATATCTGGTAAGACAAGGCTTGACCAAGCTGGTCAATGTAGCAGCCTACGATATGGAAATCATCGGTCAAGCTGAAAATGGAAGACAGGCTTGGGAATTGATACAAAAGCAGGTGCCGGATATCATTTTAACCGATATCAATATGCCTCAGCTAAATGGCATCCAGTTGGCCAGTCTGGTCCGAGAAACCTATCCTCAGGTGCATTTGGTCTTTTTAACAGGCTACGATGATTTTGATTATGCCTTGTCTGCTGTCAAACTAGGTGTGGATGATTACCTACTCAAGCCCTTTTCTCGTCAGGATATCGAGGAAATGCTGGGGAAAATCAAGCAAAAGTTGGATAAGGAAGAGAAAGAAGAGCAGTTACAAGATTTATTGACTGATAAGTTTGAGGGAAATATGGCTCAGAAAATCCAGTCCCATCTGGCTGATAGCCAGTTTAGTTTAAAGTCTTTAGCAAATGACTTGGGCTTTAGTCCGACTTATCTGAGTTCTTTGATTAAGAAAGAGTTGGGCCTACCTTTTCAGGATTATCTGGTGAGAGAACGTGTCAAACAAGCCAAGCTTTTGCTTTTAACTACCGATCTGAAGATTTACGAGATCGCAGAGAAGGTTGGCTTTGAAGATATGAACTATTTTACCCAACGTTTTAAACAGATTGCAGGTGTGACACCTCGCCAGTTTAAGAAGGGGGAAGATCGATGAAACGTTCTTCTCTCCTAGTCAGAATGGTTATTTCCATCTTTCTGGTCTTTCTCATTCTCCTAGCTCTGGTTGGGACTTTCTACTATCAATCTAGTTCTTCAGCCATTGAGGCTACTATTGAGGGCAATAGCCAAACGACTATCAGTCAGACTAGCCACTTTATCCAGTCTTATATCAAAAAATTAGAAACCACCTCGACCAGTTTGACCCAGCAGGCAGATGTCCTAACCTATGCTGAGAATCCCAGTCAAGAAAAGGTCAAGGGAATTCGAGATTTGTTTTTGACCATTTTAAAGTCAGACCAGGACTTGAAAGCTGTTGTGCTGGTAACCAAATCTGGTCAGGTCATTTCTACGGATGATAGTGTGCAGATGAAAACTTCCTCAGATATGATGACTGAGGATTGGTACCAAAAGGCTATTCATCAGGGAGCTAAACCAGTTTTAACTCCAGCTCGTAAATCAGATAGCCAGTGGGTCATTTCTGTCACTCAAGAACTTCTTGATGCAAAGGGAGCCAATCTAGGTGTACTTCGTTTGGATATTTCCTATGAAACTCTGGAAGCCTATCTCAACCAACTCCAGTTGGGTCAGCAGGGCTTTGCCTTTATCATCAATGAAAACCATGAATTTGTTTATCATCCTCAACATACAGTTTATAGTTCGTCTAGCGAAATGGAGGCCATGAAACCCTATATTAAGACAGGGCAGGGTTACACTCCAGACCACCAATCCTATGTCAGTCAAGAAAAGATTGCTGGAACTGATTGGACGGTTATAGGAGTTTCTTCGTTGGAAAAATTATCTCAAGTTCGGAGTCAGCTCTTGTGGACCTTGCTTGGGGCCAGTGTCACCTCTCTTCTTGCCTGTCTCTGCTTGGTGTGGTTCAGTCTCAGACGTTGGATTGCCCCTTTGAAGGATTTGAGAGAAACAATGTTGGACATTGCTTCTGGTACACAAAATCTGCGTGCCAAGGAAACTGGTGCATATGAGTTGAGAGAAGTGACTCGCCAGTTTAATGCCATGTTGGATCAGATTGATCAGCTGATGGCAGATGTGCGCAAACAGGAAGAAACGACCCGTCAGTATGAACTTCAAGCCTTGTCGAGCCAGATTAACCCCCATTTTCTCTACAACACATTGGACACCATCATCTGGATGGCTGAATTTCAGGATAGTCAGCGAGTGGTTCAGGTGACCAAGTCCTTGGCGACCTATTTTCGCCTAGCGCTCAATCAGGGTAAAGATTTGATTTGCCTGTCTGACGAAATTAACCATGTTCGCCAGTATCTCTTTATCCAGAAACAACGTTATGGGGATAAGCTGGAATATGAAATTGATGAAAATCCTGCCTTTGATAACTTAGTCTTGCCCAAGTTGGTGTTACAACCTCTGGTGGAAAATGCTCTTTACCATGGCATCAAGGAGAAGGAAGGTCAGGGACATATTAGAGTTTCTGTCCAGAAACAGGATACAGGACTAGTCATCCGCATTGAGGATGACGGCGTTGGATTTCAAAATGCTGGCGATAGTAGTCAAAGTCAGCTCAAACGTGGAGGAGTAGGTCTTCAAAATGTTGATCAACGTTTCAAACTTCATTTTGGAGACAATTACCAGATGAAGATTGATTCTGCATCTGACAAAGGAACGACGGTTGAAATATACATAAATAGAATAGAAACTAGCTAACTCCCGGTCAATTCTGGGAGTTTTATGCGTAATCGAGAAAGCTTTCTAGGTTGTCTATCTTGCTAAAAATAAGAAAAAACGATATGATAGATAATGACAAAAGAGGTATCAAGTATGAAGGAAAAAGACATTCAAAGAGAAACAAGCCAGATTGTAGAAGATGTGTTGGAAAAGGCCAATTTGAAGCAAGGATCTATCTTTGTTTTGGGCCTCTCTTCTAGTGAGGTGATAGGTGGTCAGATTGGTAAGGAATCCAGCCAAGAAATTGGTGAAATCATTGTAAGAACCATTCTAGATATCCTAGAGGAAAAAGGAATTCATCTAGCTGTTCAAGGTTGTGAACATGTTAATCGGGCCCTCGTTGTTGAACGTCAGGTGGCAGAGCAGTTTGGCCTGGAAATCGTCAGTGTCCTTCCGACTCTTCATGCAGGAGGTTCGGGTCAGTTAGCAGCCTTCAAGTTTATGCAGAATCCAGTTGAGGTTGAATTTATCAAGGCTCATGCTGGATTGGATATCGGAGATACTGCAATTGGCATGCATATTAAGCATGTTCAGGTTCCGATTCGTCCTCTTTTGAGAGAGATTGGTCATGCCCACGTAACGGCTCTTGCTAGTCGACCAAAATTAATCGGAGGTGCGCGTGCGCACTATCCGCAAGATTCTATTAGAAAGTCGTGAGAATGAGAAAAACAAGACAACAACTAGAAAAAATCACCAAATATTCAATTCGTAAGCTCACTGTTGGGGTAGGTCCTGTAGCCATCGGGGCCTTCCTTTTTGGTGCTAGTACCCTTTCAGTAGATAAGGTACAAGCCAATGAAGTTGGTGGTGCTCATAGCGTTCATTACCGTTATTTGGCAGAGCAAGAATTGACTGAGTCTGAAAAAGCTCTGATTCACCATGAAGTTCCAACAGAATTTCAAGATGATGATATTCTTTATGTAGTTTATCGCAAGAAGGCAACTAACAGTCAACAACTTCCTTACACAGGAAGTAAGGAGCTAGCTCTAGCAGGCCTTGGCTTGGCAACGGCTTCTCTAGCAGTCTTTTTGGTGTCCAAAAAAGGTCGCAAAGAGGTTCTAGGTGTTCTCTTGATTGGTTCTTTAGGAGCTAGCACTTTTGTACCTTATGGGACATTTGCGTTTGAAAATAAAGAATTACTTTCTTATAACCAAACTATTTCAGCCTCTACACATGAAGGCTTAGCTGAAGGGATTATCTACATTGATGGCTATGAATACATTGGATACTTTAAGGAAGCAGAACTCCATCCATCAAGACCAGTTTCAGCTGAACAGCCTCAGTTGCCAGTAGAAAAGCAAAGTTCAAAAGAAATCGAGAAAACAGAAGTCGTTCAAGAAAGACCTGCTGTTGCTCCGGAAACTGTCGTTGAAAAACCTGTAGTAGAAACTCCAGTTGCTCCTGCGGTTGAAGAAAAACCAGTTTCTGAGAAACCTCAGACAAGACAGGAAGAGAGCTTGGTGGAGATTCCTTTTGAAACGGTCACAAGCCCAGATGCTAATTTAGCAGAAGGACAGACTCGTATTGTTACAGCCGGAGTAAATGGTCAGCGTCGCCTTGTAACCAAAGTTTCGGTGGTCAATGGTCAAGAAGTTAGAGAAGTCATCGAAGATCAAGTAGTCCAAAATCCTGTGTCGCAAGTCATTGCAGTCGGAACTAAGAAAGAGGTGCAACCTGCCCCAACTCCAGTACCACAAGCTGAACCAAGTCACCAAGTAGCTAAAGATACGCAAGAAGAAGGTAAGGTAGGCCAATCCTTAACGCAGCCAGAAATGCCAGAAGCTCCAGTAGAAGCAAAAGGTACTCAAGAAGAAGGTAAGGCAGGCCAATCCTTAACGCAGCCAGAATTACCAGAAGCTCCAGTAGAAGCCAAAGGAACTCAAGAGGAAGGTCAAGCTTTAGTACAGCAAGAACTTCCTGAATATACAGAAGCAGTTTCAACTAAGGGAACACAAGAACTAGGAAAAGAAGGTCAAGCTACAGAGCAACCAGCAAATCCAGAATATAAAGTAACAACTGGTACAGTTGAAAAGTCTACTGAAAGTGAACTAGATTTCACAACAGAAGTAGTTCCTGATGACACAAAATATGTGGATGAAGCAGTAGTTGAACGTCAAGGTACTAAAGGAGTTCAAGTTACGAAAACAACTTATGAAACAGTGGAAGGTGTAGAGACAGATAAAGTTCTTTCTACAACTACAGAAGTGAAAACTCCTGCCGTTTCTAAAGTCGTTAAAAAAGGAACAAAACCAATTGAAGGAACAAAAGTTGAAACAAGAGAAGAAGTCATTCCTTTTGAAACAAAAACAGAAGAGGATGATACTTTAAAACGTGGAACAACTACAGTTGCTCAAGAAGGTGTAGACGGTAAGAAACAAATTATTGAAACGTATAAAACAATTCGCGGAGAAAAAACAAGCGATGCTCCAACAGTAGAAGAAAAAGTTATCTTACAACCTCAAGATAAAATTATTAAAAAAGGTACAAAAGGGTTAGAAAAACCAACCTTACAATGGGCAAATACTGAAAAAGATGTTTTGAAGAAGAGCGCAACAGCTAGTTATACATTAAATAAACCAGCTGGAGTAGAAATCAAATCAATCAAATTAGCGTTGAAAGATAAAGATGGACAACTTGTAAAAGAAGTAACGGTATCTGAAAATAATTTAAACGCGACTTTAGATAAATTGAAATATTATCAAGGATACACTCTATCTACTACGATGGTTTATGATCGTGGAGAAGGCGAAGAAACTGAGAAATTAGAAGATAAACAAATTCAGTTAGACCTCAAAAAAGTTGAAATCAAGAACATCAAAGAAACAAGTTTGATGAGTGTAGATGCTGAAGGAAACGAAACAGATAAGAGCTTATTAACTGAAAAGCCAACAGATGTTGCTCCATTATATTTACGTGTAACAACGCATGATAATAAGACAACAAGACTTGCAGTAAGTTCTGTTGAAGAAGTTGTTGTTGATGGGAAAACATTGTACAAAGTTGTAGCGAAAGCTCCAGACTTAGTTCAACGTAGAGCAGATGATACTTTCAGTGAAGAGTATGTTCATTACTTTGAAAAACAAAAAGCACACGAAGGTGATGTATATTATAGTTTTAATGACTTGGTAACAGCAATGAAAGCTAACCTAAGTGGTACTTTTAAACTTGGTGCAGACCTTAATGCTGCTAACGTACCAACTCCAAATAAACAATATGTACCTGGTAAATTCAGCGGAACTTTAACAAGTGTCGATGGAAAACATTATACAATTCACAATATGGCTCGTCAGTTATTTGATAATGTCGAAGGTGGTACAATTAATAACATTAATTTAGGTAATGTTAATATTAATATGCCTTGGGTTGAAAATATTTCAGCACTATCAAGAGTAGCTAAAAATGCCACAGTTGAAAATGTTAAGGTAACTGGTAGCATCCTTGGTAAAGATGGTATTGCCGGTATTGTAAACAAAGTGGACGTTGGTGGTTTATTACAAAATGTTGCCTTTGTTGGTAAAGTTACTGGTGTTGGCGATAAAGGCTGGGATATGGGCGGTATTTCTGGAGAAGTTTGGAAAGGGAATATTAAAAAAGCCTATGTTGATGCTGATATTGTAGCAAATAAAGCTCGTATTGGTGGTCTTGTTGCTAGAACAGATAATGGTTACGATGGAAATGGGGTTAACAAATATGCATTTACTAGCCAATCTGTCGTTAAAGGAACTATTAAGGTAAAAACGCCTGTTGAAGTTGGTGGTTTCATTAGTAAAAACTATCCATGGGGTCGAGTTCTTGATACTGTTACAATGATGAAAGTTGAAAATGGTGAGGAATTCTATGGTTCCAAAGATCTTGTTGATGATGATGGATACTTTACAAATAATTGGATTGATAGAAACTATGTTGTTACAGGTGTGAGTGAAGGAAAACGTTCATTCAAATATTCTCGTAGTAATCGAATCCAAGAAATCAGCTTAGAAGAAGCTAACAAAAAAATAGAATCATTCGGAATTACAGCTGATAAATTCGAAATTGCTCCACTTGTGGAAGATAAACTAAACCAAGTTAAACCAAAATCTGATACTTATAAAGAGATTCAAGATTATAATGCAGATCGTGAACTTGCATACCGTAATATTGAGAAACTTCAACCATTCTACAATAAAGAGTGGATTATCAATCAAGGAAATAAAATTACTGAAGGCTCTAAATTACTAACTACAGAAGTATTATCTGTAACAGGTATGAAAGATGGACAATTTGTAACGGACTTATCTGATGTTGATCATATTATGATTCATTACGCTGATGGTACGAAAGAAGAAAAACCTGTATCAGCTAAAGCTACGTCAAACGTAGAACAAGTAAAAGAATACGATATTACAGATTTAGGTGATGTAGTTTACACACCAAATATGGTAGTTAAAGACCGTACTCAACTAATCAGTGAGATTAAAACGAAATTAGATAGTGTTCAATTAATTTCACAAGAAGTTCGTGACTTAATGGATAAACGTAATAAACCAGCTGAGAATAGTGAAAATCATAAGAACAACTACATTCGTAACTTGTTCCTTGAAGAAAGCTTTGAAGAAACGAAAGCTAATTTAGATAAATTAGTCAAAGCTTTAGTCGAAAACGAAGACCATCAATTAAACGGTGACGAAGCAGCCATGAAAGCTCTTCTTAAAAAAGTAGAAGATACCAAAGCTAAAATAATGATGGCTCTTACTTATTTAAATCGTTATTATGGATTTAAATACAATGATATGAGTATTAAAGACCTTATGATGTTCAAACCTGATTTCTATGGTAAGAATGTTAGTGTTATCGATAGATTGATTCAAATTGGTTCTAGTGAGAAAAACTTAAAAGGTGACCGAACTCAAGATGCTTATCGTGATGTGATTGCGGGAGCAACAGGTAAAGGTAACTTAAATGACTTTTTAACATATAATATGAAGTTGTTTACAGAAGATACTGATATGAATGTTTGGTATAAGAAGGCTGTATCAAATACTAACTATATTGTTGAGAAGCAATCCTCAAACCCTGCGTTTGCTAATAAAAAATATCATTTGTATGAAAACCTTAATAACGGTGAGCATGGACGTTATATCCTACCACTTCTTAATACGAAGAAAGCTCATATGTTCTTGATTTCAACATACAATACACTAGCATTTAGTGCGTTTGAGAAATATGGTAAGAATACAGAAGCTGAACGTGAAGCATTCAAGAAAGAAATCGACTTACGTGCACAAGAACAAATCAACTACTTAGACTTCTGGTCTCGCTTGGCGGCTGATAATGTACGTAATCAGTTGTTGAAATCTGAAAACATGGTTCCATCGGCTATCTGGGATAACCATGGTGCGCCAGGTGGATGGGTTGATAGAATGGGTCACACGAAGAATGGTGATTATGCTCCAATTCGTGAGTTCTATGGTCCAACTGGTAAGTGGCACGGTGATAATGGCATGGGTGCATACGCATATATCTTTGATAGACCTCAAAACTCAGAAGCCGTGTACTATATTTGGTCAAGTATGATTAGTGATTTTGGTACATCAGCCTTTACTCATGAAACAACGCATATCAATGACCGTATGGCTTACTTAGGTGGTTGGGGACATCGTGAGGGTACAGACGTTGAAGCCTTTGCTCAAGGAATGTTACAATCTCCAGCTGTATCAAGTTCGAATGGTGACTACGGTGCACTAGGTCTTAACATGGCTTATAAACGTGAAAACGATGGTAAACAATGGTACAACTATGATCCAAATAAATTAGATAGTAGAGAAGCTATCGACCATTACATGAAAAACTATAATGAAGCGCTCATGATGCTCGACCATTTAGAAGCGGATGCCGTTATCGCGAAGAATGATGGTGACAACAACAAGTGGTTCAAGAAGATGGACAAAAAATGGCGTGAGAAAGCTGATAGAAATGGTTTAGTTGGACAACCACACCAATGGGATTTACTTCGTGACCTAAATGACGCGGAGAACAAGAAGAAATTGACAAGCATTGATGACCTTGTAGATGGTAATTACGTGACTAAGCATAATATGCCTGGTAATAAACATTATCGTGCTGAAGGTTTTGATACGGCATATCAAACTGTAAGTATGATGGCTGGAATTTACGGTGGTAATACAAGTCAAAGTGCTGTAGGTTCTATCTCGTTCAAACATAATACATTCCGTATGTGGGGTTACTTCGGATATGTCAATGGATTTGTCGGATATGCTTCAAACAAGTATAAACAAGAATCTAAAGCAGCTGGTAGACCGGGTCTTGGTGATGACTTTATCATTGAGAAAGTGTCTGGTGGTAAATTCCACACACTAGAAGAGTGGAAGAAAGAATGGTTCAAGGAAGTCAAAGCTAAAGGAGAAAAAGGATTTGTCGAAATTGAAATCGACGGACAGAAAATTTCAACTTATGCAGGACTCCAAGAATTGTTCAACAAAGCTGTTGAAAATGACCTTAAAGCGGGTAATTCAAACCAAACAGTTGCACTCAAAGAAAAAGTTTACAAACAACTCTTGCAGAAATCAGATGGATTTGCTGGTGATTTATTCACTAAAGCATAATCAAGAGTAATTTAATAGCCATAAAATGATAAAAAGGTAGATCTTGACTGGATCTACCTTTTTTGATGTTCTTGCAGTTCTTAAATGTTCATTTACAAGCATAATTATTGAATATATTTATAACTAAAATACTAGAAAATAGATTTTCAAAAAGTAAATGAAATGTCAGGCAGGGCTTTGTTTTATGGATTCTGTTCGAGTTCAAACAACTTGCAAAAATAGTTTAAAAATTATAAAATGAAATATAAAGTAATTTGTAAATACGCATAAAATTCAATATGATATAATGTGTACATAGATAAGAGAAAAGGAAATATTATAAATGAAGAACAAGCTTTCTGATAAGTCCCTTGAGAATCAGAGAAAAGAAAAAATCATGCGTTTCTCCATTCGTAAATATAGTTTTGGTGCAGCGAGTGTAGCGGTTGCTGCCTTTTTAATGTTTTTAGGAAATGGAGCAGTTGCAGCGGATCAATTGAAAGTAACTGAAGAGTCTTCTAGTAAAGTAGAGTTGGCTAAAGAAGGTGGGGATAAGACTGAAAAACAGAGTGAGTCCAAAATTAGTGAGCCGAAAATTACTAAACCAGAACTAGATAAAAGTCAACTTGCAAATTATATTGGTGAAATTGAAGGTAAGATTTCAAGTGGAGCTTACGCTAATAAGACTGAGGAAAGTGTAGCGAGTCTAGCTGCTGAGTTAGCTAATGCCAAAGCAACTTTAGCGAGCGCAAGCAGTCAAGAAGAATTGACGAGTGCCTATCAAAAACTGGTTACTACTGTTAACTCAAAATTACGAAATAAGCCGGTTGAGAAAAAAGAAATTGTTTCAACAGATACTACTGAGGGTAAAGAAACAGTTGGTATCAAAGCTGAGAATACTGAGAAACCATCAGAATCAAATGCGATTGAAAATACTGGTGCCAATGATCCGCGTAATGGAAGTGAAATTGAAAAGGATACAACATTCCGTGCAGCTGTCAATCAAGATCCAAAGGTAGACTTTACATTCTCCATACCAGATGAGAAGAAAATCTATATCTATAACGAAGAGCATTTTTCATTAGAAATTCCAGTTTATTCTGAAACTGGAAAAATTCGCTATGCAACGATTAAGAAAGGATCTAGACAAAGATTCCCTAATGTTGCAGGTACAGATAATGACTTGGATGTTGAATTTGGATTTACAGCTACTGTAATAAATCGTGCTGAAACGGCAGGGGTAACATCGGAGGCGAGTCAAGCAAATCCTGCGAAAATCGTCATTACAGGTCGTCCAAATGATATATTAAAAAAGAACAGAGATTACACAAAACAAGAAAACCAAACATTAAATGTTGGTACTCGTTATGTTCAAGTAGTTGATGACCAAGGTAGAGAAAATCTTAAAAAAGGTATGGATATAACGGATCCAGGATATTTCTACTTAGTATTAAAATCTCAAGCAAAAAAATACGCCTTAAGATCTCAACCTACAGATGAAAAGATTTCTGTAACTAGTTTGACAAATCCTACAGCAGAAGATTTAAAGAAAATCAAAGATAGTATTCAATTAGAATATTCAACGACAAACGAAGATGCACGATTTGCTGATAGACGTGGAACTTTAGTAGAACACCCAGAGGATGTTATTCAATCGGTTAATATCGTTGGGAATAATATCGTTGTTACATTTACAGATGGTTCTACGAAGACGAAGCCGGTAAGTGAAATTGTACAAAAAAATATTCCACCGGTTGTTAATCTACCGTATTCAAACGAAGCGAACAGAAATATTTATATCTATTCTGGAGAAGAGACAGACCTAACATTTACTGCAACGGATGAGTCTAAGATTAAGGACCTAAAACTTCGTGGCCCTGGTGACATTAACTATAATAATGCAACTAGTTTTGGTTTAGCAGTAGGGAATATTGTTGATAGCGCAGTAACAAGCGGAGCAGGTTCTGTTTCTGAAGATAAGAAGACAGCAACCATTAAAATGACTGGAACAACGAATTTAACTGCTGGGAAAAAATGGACAAGTGTTATCGTTGCAAAAGATGACAACAATGGAGAAAGTGCACCTTTTAACGGAAGAATTAATGCAACTACTAATCCTGCAGAACGTCAAAAAATAGCCGGATATGTTGAATTTTTAGTGAAAAATCAGACTACTAAATATGATATTAAGACTCCAGAAGGAACAGTTAGTGTAGTAGATCCAGCGAATGTTACGGCTGACGAATTTGAAAAAATTAAAGAAAAAGTAAAAATCGAATACTCTCAAACTAATGATGACGCAAATATTACAAGTAATAGAGGACAAGCTGTAGACAATCAGGCGACAAGAATTTCTACGATTACAAAAGATGCTAATGGAAATCTTGTTGTGACCTATAAAGATGGTTCAACTGATACAAAACCTTTATCAGAATTCACAAGTTTAAATAAACAACCTGCAATTGATGCAATTAATACAGCTGCAGACAATAAAATTGCAGAAATTAATGCTAATACAAACGCAACTGCAGAAGAAAAAGCAGCTGCAATCGAAAAAGTTAATGCCGATAAGGCGAAAGCTTTAACAGCAATTAATGATAACTCGGTAACGACAAAAGCTGCATTAGATAATGCTAAAACATCAGGAACGACTGCGATTAGCAATGATAATCCTGTAGCAACGAAGAAAGATACAGCAAAAGCAGCTATTGACTCAGCTTTAAGAGAGAAAGAAGCAGCCATCGATGCGAATAACGACTTAACGACCGAAGAGAAGAATGCAGCAAAAGTAGATGCACAGGCAAAAGCAACTACAGCGAAAACAGCAATTGATAATGCGACAACAAACGCAGCAGTGGACTCAGCCCAAACGGCAGGAACAACAAGTGTAAGTTCAGTAACGCCAACAGCGGTAGCGAAATCAGCGGCTAAGAAAGCAGTAGATGATGCACTTAAAGCGAAAGAAGCACAACTTGATGCAAGAAATGATTTAACAACTGAAGAAAAAGAAGCAGCAAAAGCAGATGCACAAGCAAGGGCAACAGCGGCTAAAAATAATATTGATACTGCAACAACAAACTCAACAGTAGATAATGCGAAAACTACAGGCGTTGCTGATGTAGAAAGCGTTAATCCGCAAGCAAGCCAAAAGAAAACTGATGCAAAAAATGCAGTAGATGAAGCATTAAAAGCAAAAGAAGCAGCAATAGATGCCAACAATGACTTAACAGACGAAGAGAAAACTGCAGCGAAAGCTGATGCGAAAGCAAAAGCAGACGCAGCGAAGACTGCAATTGACAATGCAACCACAAACGACGCAGTAACTCAAGCTAAAAACGCTGGGGCAGCAAGTGTATCTTCAGTGACTCCAACTCCGGTAGCCAAACCAGCTGCAAAACAAGCCATCGATGACGCATTGAAAGCTAAGAATGACGCGATTGATGCCAATAATGATTTGACTGCTGAAGAAAAAGCCAAAGCTAAGGAAGACGCAAAAGCGAAAGCTGACGCAGCTAAGCAAGCAATCGACAACGCGACAACAAACGATGCAGTAACGCAAGCTAAAAACGCTGGGGCAGCAAGTGTATCTTCAGTCACTCCAACACCAGTAGCTAAACCGGCTGCAAAACAAGCCATCGATGACGCATTGAAAGCAAAGAATGACGCGATTGATTCCAATAACGATTTGACTGCTGAAGAAAAAGCCAAAGCTAAAGAAGATGCGAAAGCCAAAGCCGATGCAGCGAAACAAGCAATCAACAACGCAACAACAAACGCAGCGGTAGAACAAGCTAAAAATGACGGAGCGACAAGTGTATCTTCAGTCACTCCAACACCAGCAGCTAAACCGGCTGCAAAACAAGCAATTGATGACGCATTGAAAGTTAAGAACGACGCGATTGATGCCAACAACGATTTGACTGCTGAAGAAAAAGCCAAAGCTAAGGAAGACGCGAAAGCCAAAGCTGACGCAGCGAAGCAAGCAATCGACAACGCGACAACAAACACAGAGGTAGAACAAGCTAAAAATGACGGAGCGACAAGTGTATCTTCAGTCACTCCAACACCAGCAGCTAAACCGGCTGCAAAACAAGCCATCGATGACGCATTGAAAGCAAAGAATGACGCGATTGATTCCAATAACGATTTGACTGCTGAAGAAAAAGCCAAAGCTAAAGAAGATGCGAAAGCGAAAGCTGACGCAGCGAAGACTGCAATTGACAACGCAACAACAAATGCGGGGGTAGACCAAGCTAAGGCTGATGGAACAACAGAAGTAACCAATGTGACTCCAACGCCGGTAGCCAAACCAGCAGCTAAGCAAGCCATCGACGATGCACTGAAAGCTAAGAATGGCGCGATCGACGCAAACAATGACTTAACAGCGGAAGAGAAAGCAAAAGCTAAAGAAGATGCAAAAGCAAAAGCCGACGCAGCGAAGACTGCAATTGACAACGCAACAACAAATGCGGGAGTAGACCAAGCTAAGGCTGATGGAACAACAGAAGTAACCAATGTGACTCCAACGC